>JALHTS010000664.1 GCA_022865965.1 Ignavibacteriaceae bacterium | reverse complement strand
GGGTATTTAAAGATGTAGCGGGACTCCAGGTTGGTAACAATGTAAGGTTATCAGGAATAAATGTAGGGACAATAGATAACATCACTATAATTAGTGATACCTCAGTTAGAGTAGTAATTTTTGTTGATGAAAACACCAGGCGGTTTATTAAGAAAGATGCAGTTGCAAGTATTGGCTCGGAAGGGCTTATGGGAAACAAAGTTTTAGTTATTAGTCCCGGTACAGGCGGGAAAAAGACTATTGAAAATGACGATGTTATCGCAACGTCTCAACCAACTGATATAGACGACATTATGAAATCATTAAAAACAACTATTGATAATACATCCAGTATTACAGGTGATTTAGCTAAGATTACTACAAATATAGAATCAGGAAAAGGAACAATAGGAAGACTAATGATGGATAAAGAGTTGATGCAAAATTTTGAAACTACTATTATTAATTTGAAAGACGGTTCAGTCGGGTTTAAAACATTTATGGAGAAAACAAATGAGCTGGATAGTATTCTTATAAGATTAAATAAAACTATTGATAATACATCTAGTATCACATATGATTTGTCTAAGATTACTAACAACATACAATCGGGAGAAGGAATGATAGGAAAGCTGCTTATGGATCAATCTATGGGGCAAAATCTCGATTCTACTTTGATTAATTTGAAAAACGGTTTGGCTGAGTTTGAAATATTTATGAAGAAGGCTCAAGATAGCTGGTTGCTGAGTTTTTAATTCATAATTTAAAATAGAACTTGTGCGAAGGAGTCCTTAGGAAAAAGTTTAATGAATATCAGAATAAAAATCTGGTTCGTTAAAAGATTTTAATTAAATCAAACCACATCACGGATTGATTCACTCAAAAGATGTAGTCCCTTTTTCATCCTTTTGAACGATTGATTTTCATTCCTAAATAGTTGCATCTTAATTCTGGTGATAAGCGCATTAGTTAGTTTCTCTTTTCATCATAATACTTTATAAAAAGTCTGTTAATCTATTGAGAGTATAAAATGAAAAAAATCAGGTTATTGATTATTGAAGATAATCGTTTTCTTCGAGACGGAATTCTTTCTATTCTTAAACCCCATAAGGATATATTAATAATAGCTGCCTCCGGAGACGGCAAGAACACACTTGTAAAAATCAAGCAGTTAAAACCAAATGTAGTTCTATTGGATTTGGGATTGAGAAGTCTAAACAGTTTGCGTGTGGTGGAAATAGTAAAGAAAGATTTTCCTATGGCGAAAATAATAGTTATGGATCTTGCGCCCGTACAAGCTGATATATTGCAATACGTAAAAGCAGGTGCGAATGGATTTATTCTTAAAGATGCTTCGCTTAATGATTTTTTAATCACAATAAGAACAGTTTGTGAAGGTGCAACCGTTCTTCCGCCAACGTTAGTCGATTCTCTTTTTTCACAGATTGTTGATCACGCAGTAAGACAAGGAAACACCAAACTGAAAGAAGCTATCCGGATGACAAAGCGGGAACGAGAGGTAATCGGATTACTGGGCGAAGGTATGAGCAATAAGGAAATCGGTCAGAAAATTCGTTTATCAACCTACACAGTTAAAAGCCATATTCATAATATTATGGAAAAACTGGCATTACACACACGACTGGAAATTGCCAACTATTCTTACACCGAGGAGACTCTTAAAGCAATTTCAAAAAGTATTTCGGTAATTGACAATTAATTAAATATGCGCTGTTTGTTCTAACAGTAGTCGAATAAACAGTGCAATAAAAAAGGAGAAACATCATGCGTTATTTTTTTGGATTAATCTTAACACTTTTTTTGTGGGGTGCTTCAGGCACTTCGAACGCACAAATAAGTACCAGTCTTAACTTTAACCTCGATAGTCAACCAGCCTGGGGTCCAACTGGTTATGATTATGTTGAATATTATTACTTGCCCGATATCGGAGTTTACTACAGTGTACCTCAAAATCGTTATTACTATTATAACGGCGGGCGCTGGCGATATAGCTCAAATTTACCATCACGTTATAGTAACTACAATTTTTATAAGTCTTATAAAGTTGTAATCAATGAACGGGAACCATGGCACAATCATAAAACTTACAGAGACAAATATTCTTCTTATAAAAATCGGCACGATCAACTGCTAATACGGGACAGCCAGGATTCAAAATACTATCAAAACAAAAACCATCCCAAACATGACAACTGGGTTAAGCAGCAAAAACAAGATAATGGCAGAGATAAGGGAAATAATCAAAATAATAATTCGAAAAAACACAATAATGGTAAGAAGAAAAATTAACTGAGAGCTGTAATTAAGAAATTAAAAACCGGTTTTGATTTGATTAAGTAATTTCATCTCAAAACCGGCAGGGGTGGCGAAACTATTATTTAACTTCCAAATAAAAAGGACACTTACAACTGTGTTAGAAATATTATCTTCATAAACAGTAGCACCTCACTCAAAAGATGTAGTTCCTTTTTCATTCCTTTGTCCGATTGTTTTGCCTTGTGCCATTTTGTAGCTTTTAGTGTAGATGAGAAAATATATTTTGAAATAAGCATGTTTAATAAATAATACAGGAAATATCCTGTACTAAAGTTCATTAAGAAAAAAAAGAGGAAAAAATGAAAAAACTAATTTACTTACTCGTATTACTTGGTTTGGTTGCAATGAGCCAACCGAACTATGCACAATTTAGTGAATGGGGAACCAAGTTCGGTTTTAGGGGAAGTATACTGTTTCCAGAAAATGAGTTCGCAAATTTAGGAGTCAGCGGAATTGACGATATGTCATTCGATTGGTTCAAAACTTCCTGGCTTGCTGAAGGTTTCTTTGCTTTTGAATTAACAGAAGCATTAGAATTGTCACTAAACGCTGGTTACGGATCATATGCCGGCAAAGCATATTTTGATGACGCCAGTGTTACAACCTATGGTGAATATGAAACCACAATAATCCCGGTAAGCTTAAGAATCCGGGTATCTCCATTCGATGTACGTGGATGGAATCCTTATGCCTATGTTGGTGGTGGAGCTATGAACTTTAGTATTAAAACCAGACCCGAACCCATTATTGAGGGAAATGAATCAACCACTGATAATAGCTGGGTTGCATTCTTTCCTTTTGGCTTAGGTACTGAAATTGCACTTTCAGATATTGTTCTGCTTGATTTTTCACTGGGCGGAGCCTTAACCACTTCATATGATCTTGATGCTTATAAAAGCGCCAATGCGGATGTCAGGGATTATTATTTTAATGCATCACTAGGTTTAACCTTTGTAGGTGAAAACTGTGAATCTGACAAAGATATGGACGGACTTGGGAAATGTGATGAAGAGAAATTCGGTACAGATCCAGAAAATCCAGATACCGATGGAGATGGTTTAAAAGATGGTGAGGAAGTCCTTACATATATTACCAACCCGCTGAAAGCGGATACTGATGGTGATGGTCT
>JALHTS010000663.1 GCA_022865965.1 Ignavibacteriaceae bacterium | reverse complement strand
TTTATAATTTGGTACGAAGTATTTTTGAGCATAAAAACTGTTTTGACTAAAAATGACATCTAATAAATCCAGAATACCAGAAGAAGTTATATATCAGATCTGGGAGAAAAAAGATTATTCAAATGGCTTTTTAACTTCAGATGGACTTAAGGTCGAAATTCTTGATCCGGGTCAAAAAAATGTCGATCTGGCCGGACCTGATTTTCACAATGCCAGAATACGAATTGGTAATCTGACTTTCAACGGTGATGTTGAAATTGATAACTATCAATCTGACTGGAGATCACACGGTCATCACCTGAATGAACGATATAACAAGCTAATTCTTCACATTGCCTTATCGGAAGAATCTCATCACGGTTATGTTATAACCCAAAGCGGACGCAAAGTCTATTCAATCGTTTTAGAAAAATATCTTAATGAACCAATCAGGAAAAAATTATTAGAACATCTGGAATCAGTAAAGAGTGAAGAAAAAGTCCGAATGCCTTGCGTTGGATTGAGTGATAAACTGGAAATAAAATTTAAAACTGAGTATATAAAAGAATTCGGTTTATTAAGGCACAGGAAGAAATGTGAAAGATATTTACACCGATTAAAGGAATTAATTGTGCTTAACAAAAATCAACTCAAAGAACCTGTAGTTAAGTATGATTTTGAAAAAGAAATTCAGAATAGACAATTTGTTACAGACGAGTTTGAGGATAAGTTAATCTGGCAACAGCTTTTTTACGAACAGGTATTTGAAGCATTAGGATATTCAAAGAATAAAAATATTATGCTCAAGTTGAGCAATGCTGCCGATATAAAGTTTTTATCAGGCTTAAATCAAGATGAAAAAAATGTACAAACGTACGAAAGTATTCTTTTCTGTTTAAGTGGCATTCCACCAGATATTAACAAAATTCCTGATGAAGAAACATCGGAGTACATTCGGGCATTAACGGAAACCTGGATTAAAATACGAAGCAGGTACGACGGAGAATCATTCTCAAAGACTGATTGGAATTTCTTTAAGCTAAGACCTCAGAATTTCCCGACTGTAAGGTTTGCAGCCGGGGCAAGAATTTTACATTTGCTGATCGAAAAAAATCTTATAAACAGATTATTAAAGGCTTTTGAAGAGAATATTGAAATAAACAAACTCGTTTCTAAACTCAGAAATATGATGATTATAAAAGGTGATGGTTACTGGGCTAGCCATTTTAATTTTAATAAACCTGTTAAAAATAAAATTAAATATTTCCTCGGATTAGGCAGAGCAGATGAAATTATTGTTAATATCATTCTTCCAATTATGTCAGTTTATTTTGATTTGTTTGACAATAAGCAAGCCGCAGAAAGAGTGTTAAATCTTTATGTTAACTATATACAAAAAGAAGGGAACAGGCTTGTAGATGATATGAGTAATGTACTGGGATTACAAAATGAGAAATATCAAAGTGTTATCCATCAGGGAATGATTGAACTTTTCAGAAGTTATTGTATTAAACAAAGATGTATGGAATGTAAAATCGGTCAACAGGTCTTTTCTTAATTGCTGCTCGTTAATCTTTTTATATCATCCCTTAGTTTTGCTGCTCTTTCGTATTCTTCTCGGTCCAGTGCTTCTCTTAATTTATCCTGCAAAGCTGCTAACTGAGATTCTTTACTTAATGGTTTATGTTCAGCCGGATTTGATAAAGTCGCAGATTCTTTATCAGTTTCTCCTTCATCTGATGGGACAAATGCTGCTGTTTCCATAACCTGATCAGATATATAAATCGGTGCATCTGCACGAACGGCAAGAGCAATTGCATCACTTGGTCTTGCATCAATTTCATTTGTAAGTCCGGATACTTCCAGAATTATCTTTGCATAAAAAGTGTTTTCGCGCAGTTCATCAACAATAATTTCGAGAACTGTTGCACCAAGATTATCAATTAATTGTTTGAGTAAATCGTGAGTTAGAGGACGCGGAGGTTTTATTCCTTCAATTTCAAGAGCAATTGCCTGAGCTTCAAATGCGCCTATTATTATCGGCAGACGTCTTATTCCGTTTACTTCCTTCAACAAGATGGCATAAGCCCCGCCTGCTGCAGGGCTTGTTGATAAACCTAATATTTCACATTGTATTTTATGCAAGTGTAATCCAAATTAATTTCAGGATTTTATCTTTTTTATTTCTTCGGTGAGCTTCGGCAAAATTTCGAATAAATCACCGGCAATTCCATAATCAGCAGCATTAAAAATTGGTGCATCTTTATCTTTATTAATAGCTACAATGTATTTAGATGTTGACATTCCTGCCAAATGCTGAATAGCACCTGAAATACCGCAAGCAAAATAAAGAGTAGGTGAAACGGTTTTACCGGTTTGTCCTACTTGTTCTCTGTGCGGTCTCCATCCGGCATCAACAACAGCTCTTGAAGTTCCAACCGCTGCGCCCAATGCATCTGCAAGTGCTTCGATAAGATGGAAATTTTCAGGACCTTTCATTCCTCTTCCGCCTGAAACAATAATATCTGCTTCAGCAACATCAAGCTTACCTTCAGATTTTTTAAATGATGTAACTTTAGTTTTAAGATTGGGTGAGGTAATTTCTTTTACCGTTACATTTGCAGCAGGGTTTGAATCATCAGATATAGCTTTAAAGACATTTGGTCTGATAGTGAAAACTTTTACATCACTTTTAAATTTTACATTAATCAACGCTTTGCCGGCATAAACGGGACGTGTTAACAGAAGCTCATTCTCTTTTAACTCATATTTAATTGTATCCATAATGCAACCGGCATTCAGTTTTACTGCTAATCTTGGCGCAAGATCTTTGCCCATTGCAGTGTTAGGAAGAATTACATACTCAGCATTTATCTCTTTCGCATGAGCTGATATTAAATCACAATAACCCGATGCGGTATAATTTTCAAAATCACCGCTCTTTAAGTGAGTAATTGAAGAAATGCCAAACTTACTAACATCAGGTAAATTGTTAATATCACTTCCGGCAATTACAGCTTCAACTTCTGTGTTCATCTGCTTAGCTAATTCTGAGCCGAGATAGACTGCTTCAAAGCTTGATTTCTTTATTGATTTTTCTCTTTGTTCGAGAACTACTAAAACTTTATTTGACATATTATTATTCCTTAAATAACTTTTGCTTCTTCTCTTAATAAACGGACTAATTCCGGTACAGCACTGCTGTCAGTTCCAATTATTTTTCCGGACTGCTTTGGTGGAGGCATAATCATTGAAATTACTTCGGTAA
>JALHTS010000662.1 GCA_022865965.1 Ignavibacteriaceae bacterium | reverse complement strand
TGGAGTAAAACCTGCTCTTGATGGAAAAGACAAGCTAATCGATTTTTCCGTTCAAGGCACAACATTCGATCACAAAACATCTATATTTCCTAAAAATTTTCCGCACAAAATTGATGATGCGATTAAACACACAGATGAACTAATAAAATGGCTTTATAAACATCAATCGCAGGGAAAAAGAAAACATTTTAAAAACAGATTATTTATTGTTCTTTATTCACAAGATGGCGAACATTGGAAGCTAAAAGCAGAAATTTTATGGCTTAAAGAAAGAATAGAAAAATATATACTCGGATTCAATCCGGCTTATTTAATGAAGTTTGAATTTGAAAAAGGACAAACTGCAATTTCAGATATAATCTGGGCAACAAAATAATTTGCTTGACGTATCGTTTAGCAATCACTAATTTTAACCCGGCGTTAGAATAAAAAATCATCTAAGCTAAAATATCTTATGAAAAAAATTATTATTACTTCTTTTTACTTTGTTTTTCTAATAACACTTATTTCGTGCGGCGATACATCAAACGATGAATCCGGAACAGAACAATCTTCATTAGCTCTGAAGGAAAGAAGATATGGGCTTAAGTCTGCCATTGTTGAGTATGATGTTTCCGGTTCACAGGAGGGCACACGCAGGCTTTACTTTGATAATTGGGGATTGCGTCAGGCTGAGTATTCAAACACTACTATTACCATCGGGCAGTTCTCTAAAACTGCTAATCTTGTTAACATTAATGATGGTGAATGGCAGTATATCATTAACATGGAAACAAAGTCAGGAACAAAATCCCAGAGCCAGCTCAAAGAATTAAAAACTCAATTAGAAGGTGAACAATACTTTAATGAGTTAGGTGAGCAGGTAATCTTAAAAATGGGCGGACAAAAAGTCGGTGAAGAAGAATATATGGAGAAAGAATGCGTTATTTATGAATTCCGAAATCTTGGATTGAAAGCCTGGTACTGGAAATGGATTTTACTCAAATCGGAAATGCACTCCGGACAGATTAATATTGCCGTTACAGCACGTAATATTCAGGAAAATATAAGAATACCCGAAGGCAAGTTTCGTGTTCCTGAAGATATATCTCTGAACGAAGTTGATCTTCACGATATTGAAGGTCAGATGAGAAGAGAACAAGAAGAAAGAGATAAGGAAAAGAAGCAGGAATAAATTGTTGGTTAAAAAATGGAATAATGGAATAGTGGAGTGAATTGCTGATTGATTGACTCTAGATATAAGAATAGCGGTTAGCCATTAACAAATAACCTTTGAAAAATTATGATTTCCAAAGTCTCAGTATTCCATTATTCCAAAGTTGTATGAGGCAAAGCAGTGAATACTTTCCTCCCTCTAGGTGGTGCTGATGAAATAGGTGCAAACTGTTACTATATCAATTTCAATGGTAATGGAATTTTACTCGATTGCGGAATGCATCCCCGAAAAACCGGACTGGAATCACTTCCTGCCCTTGAACTAATAAAAGATCTTCCCGTTGATCACGTTTTAATTTCCCACGCACATCAAGATCATTTAAGTTCGCTGCCTTTCCTGGTAAAGCGGCATCCATATATTCATATAACCACCACACCTCAAACAAGAGCAATATCAGAGCTTACGCTTCACAATTCTGTTTCCATTTTAAGGAAAGAAGTTGGAGAAGACGAAAACTTTGAAATGTATTCACACGATGAAGTTGACTTATTAATCAAAACAATTGATTATAAAGCTTATGAAGATGAGTTTGAACTTTTAGGTTATTCTCATTCAGATAAATCAAAAGTTAAATGTACTTTCTATGATGCGGGACATATTCTTGGCTCTGCTTCTATTCTTCTCGATAATAACGGAAAGAAAATTTTTTATACGGGCGATATAAATCTTACAAATCAAACCCTTCTTCCGGCTTCCAGAATTACTGAAATAAAAGTTGATACTTTAATACTTGAAACAACCTACGGTGCAACTAATTCAAAATTGTTGAATAGCTGGGAAGACGAGTCGTTACACCTTGCAAAAGAAATCAACAAAATATTAAATAAAGGCGGATCGATTCTGATTCCTGTTTTTGCACTTGGCAAAATGCAGGAAATGCTTGGCACTATATGGCAGTCAATGACAAAAGGAAAACTTCCTGTTGTTGATATTTACACGGGAGGAATTGGGAAAAAAATAAATCGGGTTTATGATTATAATCGTCAGGTTGTAAACAGAATTGATCCTGAATTTGAACTGTCAAATATTCCGGTTAAAGATATAAATGACGTTGACGATGTAAATGAATTTTTCAAACATCCTTGTATTGTCCTTGCATCAAGTGGAATGATGATAAAAGGAACTGCATCATTTAACCTTGCAAGAAACTGGATAAACCGGAAAAACTCCGCAATATTTACTGTTGGTTATATGGATCCACAAACTCCGGGTTATATCATTGCAAATGCAAAACGCGGAGATAAAATTCAATTAACCGAATATTCTGAGCCAAGAGAAATAAAATGTGAAATAAAAAATTTCCGTTTCTCTGCACATGCAAAAAGAGAAGATTTAATTTCAATAGTAAAAAAACTTAAGCCGGCAAAAGTGATACTTGTACATGGTGACCCGGAGGCTATTGATTGGATGGGGGCACAACTGATAAAAGATTTTAAGAATATTAAGGTTTTGGCTGCTAAGACGGGTAAATATATCGATGTATAGAAACCAAAGGTTAAGAGTAAAATATTTTTCAGGTAGTACTAGATATTCAAAATATAGGTGAGAAAATTGAGAATTATAGCCTTATAAGGCTTATAATGATTCTATCCTATCAATACTCTGCCTTATAGACTGGACTTTCAAACTCAATATTATAAAAAATATAGCAGATTTTTTGGTGAGTTCTATTCAAGCAATTTAATTTTCTTCGTATATTGTTAACAGCAGAAATCAAAAATTGCTGAATCAGTGTATTTAATAGAAAAAGTTTTAACAAAAAATACAGGAGGAGAACATGTCAGCTTTGAAGAAAAAACTTCAGGAAAAAATTGAAGCCTGGCGTCCGCGCACAACTCGCTTAGTAAAGGAGTTCGGAGAAGTCAAGGTAGGTGAAGTTAACATCGGTCAGGTAATTGGAGGTGCGCGAGGTATAAGAAGCCTCGTAACAGATATTTCGTATCTCGATCCTATGGAAGGAATAAGATTCCGTGGTTTTACCATTCCGGAAGTCATGGAAAAACTTCCTAAAGTTCCCGGCGGTGAAATGCCTTACGTAGAAGGATTCTTCTATCTTCTCTTAACCGGAGAAGTTCCGACTAAAGAAGATGTAGAAGAAGTTGCTGAAGAATTCCGCAAAAGACAGGAAGTTCCTAAGTATGTATTCGATGTGCTTAAAGCACTTCCTATTGATTCTCACCCAATGGCAATGTTCTCTGCTGCTATTGTTTCTATGCAGAAAGAGTCCGTATTCGTCAAAGAATATGAAAAGGGAAATTTAAGCAAGAACGATTATTGGGCTCCTACTTATGAAGATGGATTAACTCTATTAGCTCGTCTTCCGAAAATTGCAGCTTTTATTTACAGACTTAAATATAAAGGCGGTAACATAATCCCTTCAGATCCGAAGCTTGATATGGGCGGTAACTTTGCTCATATGATGGGAATTAAAAAACCGTATGATGATGTTGCAAGAATGTATTTCATTCTTCACAGTGATCACGAAAGCGGTAATGTAAGCGCACATGCAGGACATCTTGTTGCAAGTGCACTTTCTGATGTTTATTACTCAATATCTGCAATGATAAACGGATTGGCAGGACCATTACACGGACTGGCAAATCAGGAAGTATTAAGATGGACTCAGCAAGTGTATGAACAAAAGGGCGGTAAGGTTCCTACAGAAGAGGAAATGAAACAATTTGTTTGGGATACTCTGAAAGGTGGACAGGTTGTTCCGGGATTCGGACATGCAGTTTTAAGAAAAACCGATCCCCGCTACATGGCACAGCGTGAGTTTTGCTTGAAGCATTTACCTGATTATCCTTTATTCAAATATGTCGATCTTCTCTTTAAAGTTGTTCCTCCAGTTCTTCTTGAACAAGGCAAAGCAAAAAATCCATGGCCAAATGTTGATGCTCAATCGGGTGTGATTCAGTGGTATTACGGTTTAACTGAGTACGATTACTACACAGTTCTGTTTGGTATTGGAAGAGCGCTCGGCGTTGTTTCTAATATTATCTGGGATCGTGCACTCGGTTACCCGATTGAAAGACCAAAATCACTTACAACTGCTATGCTTGAAGAAATGGCAGGAATAAAATAAATTTAATTTCCGTAGTTCAGTTTTCCCGAGCTGCCAGTTAAATATTATAAACCCGGTTCATTATGAATTGGGTTTTTTATTTTATTTACTTATGAAGTGGAGGTCGCTTGAAAGGTGAACTCCTCTTAAACATATACTAATTAAAGTTCATCTGTACTAAAAGTATCGCCCTGTTTGTAATCGCCGGTTGTAAATCCCTTGTAAAACCATTTTATTCTTTGCTCGGCAGTTCCGTGTGTAAAAGAATCCGGTACCAGATAACCTAGGTGCGCACTTTTCTTAATGAGTTCATAGCCGGCTTCGCTAGCGTCATCTAATGCCGCTCTAATATCACTTTCTTCAAGAAGATTTAATCTGTGCGAATAACGAGCCCAAACACCTGCATAAAAATCTGCCTGAAGCTCCAGGCGTAGAGAATACTGATCGTATTCCTTTTTATCAAATTTTGAACGCGGTGATTGCAACTTATCATTTACACCGGTTAATTTTTGTATATGATGACCAAATTCGTGAGCAATCACATAAATCAGCGCAAAGTGACAGGATGCATCCACTTGTTTATGTAGTTCATCATGAAAGCTGAGATCCATGTAAATTGTTTCATCATCGGGACAGTAAAAAGGTCCCGCTACAGAATCTATTCTTTCACACGTCGGGTCAATTTTGTCGTTGTATAAAACTAATTCAGGTCTTCGGAAAGTTATTTCTGAGTTATGAAAGATTATATTCCAGAAATCACCTGTTTCTGAAACTACGGTGGAAATTAAATGACGTAGCTCTCTGTTATGAGCAATTTCGGTAAGTTCTGTTGAAGACAACTTATCATTTGACTGTGTGTCCTTAAACAACGAAACGGGATTCACGCCGAGCAGCATAACTACTAGAACAATTACTGTTATTCCAATGACAAAACCGGCTATAACTTTTGGCAAAATGCCTCTTTTGTCTTCTCCGTTTAAACTTTGTTTTGTAACTCTCTAGCGCATTCCTATATTTTTCTTTTTTGATGAAAGAGTAAATATCCGATCAACAACATATTTGATTATTTGCCAGTGTAAATTAAAAAAGAAATTCCAGTTTAAAAAGATTTCGTCTAAGTAAAAACCTATATTTATTAATATCAACAATTAAATTTGAAAGAAAAAAGTGGAAAATAAAAAGATTGCCCCGGGTTCAACGAAGTATAAAAATTATTTGTAAGAAAACTGCCATGTTACATGCACGGCAGTTTTCAAACAGATAATCTTATTATTTTATTACTGTCATCTTTTTTGTTTGAACAAAAGAACCTGCTTGCAGTCTATAGAAATAAACTCCTGTTGATAATTCTGATGCATTAAAATCTACGACATAACTTCCTGCGGTTTTTTCTTCATTAACTAATGCTGCTATCTCATTTCCCAAAATATCATAAACCTTAAGCGTTACATTACCGCTTGCCGGTAACTTATAACTGATTACCGTACCTGGATTAAACGGATTAGGATAATTCTGTGATAATTCGAACTCATCCGGATAAATGGATTTATCTTCAGACACATCGCTGACTATGTCAGAAACAACTGCTTTAGCATACCAGCTTTCATTTCCTGAAATTTGTTTTTCATTTACAATCGTTATAAGATTATCAGTAATTGATGCCGCATCATTATCATAGGCAGTCAGCGTAACGAAGTATGATCCGCCGGATAAACCCTCAATCGAATAGTTGGTTACATTTCCAACATCTTCTGAATTCAAGTAAGGTAACTGCGATACTAAACCCCAATATATTTTATATCCGGCAATGTCAGGTTCAAAATTAGCAGACCAGCTAACATCAATTTTATCCGTCCCGGCAACAGAATTAAAATTTACCGGTGATGAAACAGGGGCTGTTGTTATGAAATTTGAAGAGTATGGAGAATGAATAAAAATGCCCAGAGCTGATTCATCAAACCAGTCGTAAACTGCTGCAGAAACTTCATTTTCAACAGAGCTGCCCCACCAATTATTCGTTCCATCTACGTTTGGTGATGTCTGGGGATTATCATTCCATAGTGCATACTCAGTTGCGTTGTTAAAGATATTATTATAATTAAATAATGGTGTGTAACTTATTTTTACTGCGCCCGTTGGAGTAGAACCGTTTGAAATGTTTTCTGTAATTGTGTTATACTTAAAATCCTTATCAGATTCACTGAATCTTCCCGCTGCTGAAAGCGGTGCAGTATTTCTGATGAATGAATTATGTTGATAAATAATCGTGGTGCCTGGTGAATAACCGGGCAGAACATAAACTCCTCCACCTTCTTCATCGCTTACATTTTCCGCAAATATATTATTCGATACCTCGATAACACCATTATCGGTTGGCTCAATAAACAGTCCGCCTCCCCACACATTTATACCCTGGGCCTTGTTATTAATTATATAATTTTTTGTGATTAATGCATTGCTCCATAGCAAAAATATACCCGCTCCTGGACCCTTAGAAACATTATTATATATAATGTTGTCTTCAAGTAATCCTGTTCCATAAAAATAAATTCCGCCTCCGTTACTTTCTGAAGAGTTATCTTCGATAAGATTATTTCGGATAATGGCACTTTTAAAAATGGAAGCATAGATACCTCCGCACAAACCACCAATGTTATTTTTTATAGTATTATTTTCGATTCTGACATTTGCTCCTTGCCACCAGTCATCTAGATAGATGCCGCCGGAGTTATAATAAATCGTTCCATTATTTTCAATAACATTATTCGTTATTCGCAAATCACCGGATAATAGCCATCCAGTAATTCCTGTCATATAATTGTTGATTATCCTGGAATTGTCGATAAAAGGATGTGCATTCTCCAGTCTTATTGTGCCGTTATTATCTACCTGTGCACCGCCTCCGTATTCAACTATTACGTGCTTGAGTATAGAACCGCTAAGATAATTATCGCTTAGGTCGAATTCAGCATCTGTGCTAAGATCGCTGAAATAAAGGTATCCCCAGTCACCGGGTTGCGGTGTGGATGCATTTGATGTAAAAATAATTTTACTGACGTCTGTACCTATCGCTAATAAGGCACCATCAATGTGAATCGATGTACCGGCGTTAAACTTAACTGTAACCCCCGGTTCTATTGACAATTCAGCTGTCTGATCTACCAATACATTTCCCGTTACTATATATGGACTGCCCGCAAAAGACCAGGTTGTGTTAGTCGAGATTAACCCGCTTACATTAGTTTGAGCTTTTATAGTAATTGAAAGAAATACGAATATGAGTACAATTAAAGCAAAGAAATTTTTGAAGTAACACTCTTTCATTGTTGTCCCTTTTATATAAAATTGTTTTGGAAAGTTACAGTTATTTCTGCGATTGAGCGAGCGCGATGAGAAAGGATTTTCTGACATCTAATAAATTTTCAAAAAGTGCAATGTAAATTATTAATAATGTAAATCTAAACACAACAACAATGCCAAATAATAGTGTTTCATTTTGCAATTATTAAATGCCATCGAATAAATTTTGTCATTTATTACATGAAAAATTTCCCTGTGAGGAATTAAATTATTTCTCGGAAAAAGTCTTTTTGATCAACTCAAAAGCCCATAGTGATTTTTATGCACGAGCGTCTAATTACTCGGTTTTCAATTTTAACTCCTGCAGAAGAAAAGAGTACAATTATGCTGTTGATTTATTTTTATTTCAATATGATCTTTCCTGGTAAATAAAAGAGCATCACAAAAATTTCAAATAAAATGAAAAAGACAATTATATTTTTTCTGTTTACCGGGGTTTTGACATTTCTTTTAAGTTGTTCTTCCAGTGAAGTCGCAGAATCTTTTCCTTACGGTAATTTCAGCTATAAAAGTTTTAATTTTGTTGGAGAACTTGTTGGTGAAGGTGGTTTGTATATAAGCAGAATTGATTCGAATACGGTTGAAGGGAACTGGGCTATTAGGGATATTAAAAACTGCACGGTTTGCGGACCGCAGTATGGCCTCGGATATTTAACCGGAAGAATAGAAGGCGACAGCATGTATATTAATCTCAATCCGGATAATCCGGAAAATTATGTAGAGCTTGTTGGCGAACTTTCTAATGGAAGCTTTTCCGGAGACTGGAGATGGTTTAAAACAGTTGTCGCTTCCAACAGAGGTACATTTAAAGCTGTAAAAATGTAATGGAAACGGCGGACATCTCAGCCGGAGGCTTATCCCGATATAATTAGGATAGGTGAGTTCTGGACTCAAACATCTTACCGGAATTTTACAAGCCGTATATCATAAAAAACATTCTAATACTGTTCAATCTCAAGATAGATGCAATTAGAAAATATTAACAGACAAAAGCCTTCTTGGTTGTGAAAATATTTATTTATAATATCATGCTGAGGGTTATTTCTTTTTATCGAGAGTTTAATTCAAAATAGTCTTAAAATTAAACAAAAGGAGTCGCTCAAATGATTGCTATCACAAGCCTTTGGCTTCCTATACTTCTTTCTGCTGCTGCAGTTTTTATTGTGAGTTCCGTTCTTCATATGGTGTTTACTTATCACAGCACGGACTTCAAAAAACTTCCTTCAGAAGATCCGGTAATGGATGATCTCAGAAAGCATAACATACCGCCCGGCGAGTATGTTCTTCCATATGCCAAAGACAATAAGGAAAGAAACACACAGGAGTTCAGGGAAAAGATGAATAAAGGTCCTGTGGCTTTTATTAATATGTTTCCAACGGGACAAACTAAAATGGGTTCAAGTCTTGCACAGTGGTTTGTCTATTGCGTAATAGTTGGAATATTCGCCGCATATATTGCTGGACGTGCTCTGGAACCGGGAGCTCATTATCTTTCTGTATTCAGGTTTGCAGGGGCTACTGCATTTGTAGGTTACAGTCTTGCTTTAATGCAGAACAGTATCTGGTATAAAAGAAGCTGGAGCGCCAAACTGAAATCAATGTTTGACGGACTGATCTATGCGCTGTTCACTGCAGGTATATTCGGCTGGTTGTGG
>JALHTS010000095.1 GCA_022865965.1 Ignavibacteriaceae bacterium | reverse complement strand
CGGACGATGATTAAGCTAACATAGGTTGAAGGTTGAAGGTAGAAGGCTGAAGGGAATAAATAGGTAGAAGGTTAAACAACAGGAAGAAGGTGGAAGGCTGAAGGAAAGAAAAGAAAAGGTAGAATGTTTAAGCTAAAATGAAGTTCCTTCAGCCTAACTACCTAAACAAAAAGGAGAAAACCTCATGAAACCATACTTCAGGACATCATAGGTGATCGGATAAGACGTACCCAAGTACCGTCCAAATTAGTTTAACCCATTGAATAATCAGTGTAAAATAGGGTTCAGATAATTTGTAAAACGTATGTAAAAAGTGCTTGACGTACTGGCAATGTTTAGTGTATCCTCCTTTCAAATTCTAACACTGAAAGGAGAATAAAATGACTGACATAGACAACTACCTGGAAATCCAGCGTGAATTGTTACAAGCTCAACTTAGAGTTGTTTATCGCCATCAACGAAAAGCATTACCTCGTGGGCAACAACTAAAACGTACGTCCAATTTAACAATCGTTGAAGACATACTTCAAAACTCCGACGAACCTCTACACATTTCAAAAATTATCCAGATTGCTCAAAAAGACTATAATGTCAATTTAGAAAGAGACTCTATCGTTTCTGCCCTAATAAAAAAGATTAATGCAGGAAAAATGTTCCTCCGTGTTGCGCCCAATACATTTGCGCTTAAAAACAATACAGAAATAGTTGGTGAAGGAGGTGCATTATGAATTTTATTCATAAGTTGAATACGTTGCGTAAAGTTTTAGGCATCAATGAGCACTTCCAGCGCGAAAAAAAATTCCTCTTTTTGAAATCATGGTATGTTTAATCACCACCTTCTCCGTTTGTGGAAAGAAGAAAAGTATTGCTGATGCCCATAGAAATTTTGTAAAACACACCGGAAAGAATGTTTCCAGAAGCAGCTTCTGGGAACGAATCGCAAATAAAAAACTCTTAGATTTTATTGAAAAAGCTGTCCTTAAATTCTCATTTCATATCCAGGAAAAAGCCCTTTCAAAACTTTCATGGCTTTCTTTATTTGAGGATGTATTCATGTATGATGCATCTCCTATACGACTGCCAGCCGGGTTATCAAATATATTTCCCGGCAATCGAAAAAATCACAGCCCTGCCTGCTTAAAATTAAGCGCCCTATACAGGCTGAGTGTACGAAGCACAGAATGGATTAAAATTAGTGCCCAAAAGCCACACGACAGCAAGTTCCTTCCAGATTTGAATCAATTAAAGGGGTCTTTGTTTTTATTTGATCTCGGCTACTTCAGCCATACTTTTCTGCATCAATTGTGTGAAATCGGAGTATGGTTTGTATGTCGTTTAAAAGCAAACTCTGTCCCAATAATAACAAAGGTCATCAAGGGTGTGGCAAAGCGACACATTGGGCGACCGTTGGACAAAAATGTCAACCTGAGAGGCATGATTGTCGAGGTATGGGGAAAGTTAAATCTCCCCGGAAAAAAATGCCTTGAGGTTCGTCTTATTGGTTTTCGATTCCCGCTTACAAAGGAATATCGATGGTACGTTACAAATATGCCAAGTTCAATGGTATTAGCAGAATGGATATACCCTATTTATCGACTAAGATGGCAAATTGAGCTGTTTTTCAAATCCATTAAGTCAATGCTGCATGCAGATCAAATGACATCTGAAAATGAAAATATAGTTTTGGTCACTGCTTATAGCTCGATACTTGCTTCTCTTATTGCAAATTCAATAATAATTGAATATGCTGTCGTATCTGCGAAGGTCGAATTAAAATCTGTTACAGCTCAACGAATAACATTCGTTTTTTCTCAAATAGCGCATGACTTGGCAAAGTGCATTTTGAAGAAAGGTATTTCTCCAAAAAACTTTATTAATAATCTGAAAACTCTGCTTCCATTACTCGTTTGTCCAAATCGAAAATGTAGGCCCACGTCATTAGAAATAGTAGCAACGTTCGATTCAATATAGATGCGAGTGTTTTTATCCGATCACCTATGTAGCCCGCAACTATACACCGTGAAAACTGAAGCAGGCCATATGTTGGGAACACTAGAACAGTTATTTGTTGATAAGCTTGTGGAAGAAATGAGTTCCTTTCTCCTGAGTGGTCGCGCCTGGACGGTAAGACAGATAAATCACAAAGACCGCACGTTGCGAGTCGCTCCCGCCCCGCGCGGCAAGAAACCCAGCTGGGGCGGATTTAT
>JALHTS010000661.1 GCA_022865965.1 Ignavibacteriaceae bacterium | reverse complement strand
GACCTGTACCTAGCAATAGGACACCAGCGACAATAAAATCGAACAGAGTCCAATTTACTTCATCTGTGAACTGCATCGCAATTAATGGTATGAGCAATAGAATTGCTGAAGTGAGTACGATTATGATAAGTCTTTTGTTCTGCATAATTATAAATGTTCTTATAAGTCTTACATTGCTGGCAACGGTCTTGGTGTATGGCGCGTTTTAATGCGCTATACACAGTGTTATACAATGTAAAATTTCTTGTCATAAAATTCATTAACGAAATTGGTATGGATATTCTATCGAAGCAAACAAATAGATTTGTTAGCACTCTTTTTTAAGTACTAATGCATATTCCATTTCATCAACCCCTCTTTCAACCGGATAAATTTCTTTATCTACTACTGGTCTAAGACCTGCATTCTTAGCGTAAATTTTTATTTCTCCCGGAGTAAACATCCGCATAGTATAGACTATTCGCTGGTCTTTGCCATTCATTAACGGACTCCCTCCTACTTTAACAAAATATGCAACATATTTCCCATGATTACTATTGACTTCGTTATAACGGTATTGTTTAAGAAATTTCTGATCTCTTCCAAGAACATCTATGCAGAGAATGCCTCCATCTACGAGAGTCTGAGATAGATTATTAATAGCTTGTTGAATCAAATCCTCCGGTAAATGTCCAATAACGCCATACATACAGGTAACTACATTGAATTCAGCCTGAAAAGGTAAATCAGTAATGTTTCCCCATGCAACGTTTGAATGACCCAGAATTCCTTGAGCTTTCGCAACCATTCCTCTTGAGTAGTCGACTGCACAAAGTCTGTCAATTTGGCAAAAATCCCCCAGTTCGTTGGAAAACCTCTTAGTTCTTCTGCCATCTGCACAGCCAGCATCTAAATAAGCAATTGTTTTACCGCTTATTAATCCTCTCAGTTCTTCAAGAAAGAACCTGTCTATTGAAGTAGTCTGATGTACTTTATCCGGCCTGCTTTGGCTTTCTTTGCTATAATTGTCTGCCCTAACATCATATCCAACTTGTAACTGTTGAATATTAGCCACATCAGTAAATGCAACTCTATTTCTTTCGATTATTGTTCGTAATCTGTTAAGTTCTTTATTAATTATTATGCCCATTATAAATATCCCCTGAATTTTTCCATGTCTTTTCTCGTTTTACAAGTTTTCTTAATCATCTATTATTTAAAACCTATGTTTTACGATGTAATTTTCATTGTAATAAAATTCATTAACGAAATTGGTGTGGATATTCTTTCTCTCGATTTTGGAATGAAAGAATTTTCGGATTTTGAATTACTCCATTGCATATTTCTATTGCTTTTGAAATGGTTTTGTTCTTTTCCCATTTATTTGGTCCCACAATAACTATGGGTAAAAATGGAAGTAATGCTTCTGAAATTTCCCATGAGGCAGAATTCCAATAATAACTTGGACTGTGATCCACTGAATAATAAAATTTATTCGCCACTTCAAACATTGGGTATTCAAAGGATGTTGGTTTGGCACACCAAAAACCCATTCCTTCATCACAGCTTATATCAATAATAAGAGTGCCTTTCATCAATTTATCAGCCTCATCTTCAGGTACAAACATTTTTGGATGGTCAACATCTTGAAGGGTTCCATTAACAATTATTTGCACATCTGATAATGCTTCTGCAAATGGGCGAGTACTGCCGTCAGATTCAACTGCAAGCAAATTTCCTGAATCGTCATTCTTCATTTGTTTAAACGATATTGCAGGCAATTGATCACTCACATTTGTTGATGCACGACAGGTGTAGACCGTGATATCTCGAGATCCTTGACCTTGCAATGCATATACTGCCCCTCGACTCACCGATCCAAAACTGAGTACCACTGCTTTTCGGGGTTTTCCATAATTCCCGACAACTCCGATAAGACTTATCGCATGATTTACACTGGCATAGCCTGCTATTTCATTGTTTTTATAAAAAATATGCATATTTTTATCACCTGTTCGGCTCCATGTAAACATTTCTTCCCAGGCAATAAGGGTTAATTTTCTTTCAATTGATACTTGCGTCATTTCTTTCTGTTGTACACAATGCGGCCAACCCCAGACAATTGCACCTGCTCGTACCTGAGACAAATCTTTTGCCAAAGGTTTGGGTATTAGCACACAATCAAAACCTTTCAGTATTTCTTCTCTGGAAGCAACTCGCCCTGATGTAAGTTTGGCTAAAGTGTTATCATCCATGCCAAATCTCAATCCATAACCTTCTTCAAAAGTGATTTGTTTTCGTAATCCCTTTGGAATGCGTTTTATATGTTCCGGATGAATGGCTACTCGTTTTTCGTTTTCTTTTAGTGATTTTCCAATCACGCCGACTGTTAAGAGTTGTGTCATATTGCTGATTTCCATTTTTTTGATTTACAGATCCATAATATTTTCTTTATGTTGTATAACGTCTCGCTATACGTATTGCGTATAGTGGGTCTTAAATGTTATATTCTTGTTCATTTATTACGAAATTTAGTTTAGTATATATGAAGAAGCAAGAAATAGTTGAAAAATTCAACAAACAGATTAGAATTGAATATTATTCTGAGCAAACTATAAAAAATTAATGGGCTGTCTGAAATCGTTTTTAGAATAGGTCGAAAGATTAAAAGTAAAACAGGTAATCGATAAAGAAATATTATCTGCGCAAAAAGAATTTATAAAACAAACAAGAATATTGTGCAAACCTTCTTCGGCTTCCGTTTATGCAGCTTATAAAGAACTATTATCTGCTGATAAGCTCAATTCATCCGATAGAAATCTATTACTAATTACAGGTAACGGGTTGAAGGATATAGAATCGTTAAGAAAATTAGGAGGGAATTAACGGTTTGGGGCTTGGCATGTGCCGGTTGTGGATCTTCTTAGTTGTCAAGATAGTCGTTCAATTTCAGTTCTTATCTGTTCTATCACTTCAGTGTTATAAATTTTCTTTTTCCCTGTCGAGCTTTTTGTTGAGTAAACGAAAAATACTTTACCTCCAAACTCTTGTTCAAACTTAGCGTGATTAACCTTGTGCATCTCTATCCACTGGTATTGGTTTAGTGCTTGTCCTGATGCAATTGGTTTTATTTGAATACCTATAAATTTTTCTCCGATTTTTATGAAGAAGTCCACACTGTATGTTCTGTCCCAATTGTCAGGAGCTGGTTCAATTTTCTTTTCTACTGCACCTTCTAACTGCCCATAAATTGTTTCAATTTCTGTTCTGTAACCTTCATAAGTTCTATTTAGAACAAGATTGTAAGCATAATCAATGCATTCGTCTTCTGTAATTGATACTAATTCGTTTTGGACAACCTCTGATAACTTTATATAAAGTGTTTGACCAAGCCCAGCAATGTATTCACGTGTTATGTTTATACCATCTTTTTTCTTTTGTTTGGCTTTAGTAAAATAGAATTCTTCCCATTCCTCATATTTTGTGGGGGCACAGGTTCTGATAAGTTCAGAATTTGAACTAATGCTATGAGCTTTATTTAGAATAATTCATTCAAATCCTTTTTAAGTTGAGAAAAGTTCTTTCTATCTTCCGCTGTTTCTTCTTCGATAAAAAGTTTCCCAGAATTAAATAGGTTGGTTATTCTTCTTAATAGGTCAATACTATCTGCCAAAGGCACAATAATCCCATCTTGACAATTTTCGGCTAAAGTCACTTCAGCTTCTTCTAGTGTCTCAAAGATCAAAGGTGCCCCAGAACCATCATCATTACAAATAATGTTTATACTTCCATTAAAGTTGTCTATTTGAATATAACTCATTTTTATTTCCCTTTAAGATCACGTTAGTCCAAATATTTAAAATTAAGATTTAATCTGTTTTTCTTTAATTGTAAGTCCAAACTGAAAACATTATTGATTTCAATACCAAGAGGTGTTAAATATATCCTATCGTAGTTTGTATTGGATTTAATTCTATCAACCAAACCTAATTCCATGCACCAATTACAAGCGAAGTTTAAAAATTCGTACATAGTACGCGAACGATAACTAACATTAAAAAGCCCGTTAACTATGTCAAGTTTATGCTTTTCAAAATTCTTAATGTTTGGAAGCCACTCACCATTTGTAATCTCTAAAAATCTTAAAAACCAATAAATGTTTACTTTATGAGCCGTCCAATTTCCGTTTGTTATTACTCTTAATAAAATTTTCTTTTGCTCATTTGTTAAATCTACAGAAGATAAGTTTGAAGCAACGTCGATATTTGGATTATAGTTTTGAATATATTCTAATCCATCATTTGAAATTGAGTAACAATCCTTATTCTGAACAATCATTTCAAAATCTAATGCGAGCCGCAAATAACATCTAAAATTTGTAGTATTTGCAGAAGTAAAATAATAGGCCAATTCTTTTTCATCCAAAATACTTTTGCCAAAATCTCGATATGGCTTTAGGATTTTATTTAGCCATCGCAAGAAACAAATCGTATAGTTAGCAGGTTTTGGAAGTGACAAACCAAAGCTTAAGCTTAACCTTTCTACTGTTGAAGTATATAATTTCTTTACTTCATTAATTGAATATGTTTTTATTAATATTTCATTCGCTTTTCCAAAATCACTAATTATAGACTTTGCTTTCTGGTTTGTTTCGTCTGCATATAAAATGCAATAATCCGTTTTATCTGAATAGCTAACATTTTTATAATTTAATACTTGATTGAAGCAATACTCCCTTTTATTTCTTGCATCAAGTAATGTTTCTAATTCTACAATTAGTTGATTTTTCTTTTGGTTTTCAAGAATAAAATCAATTCTCCCGAAATCAGTAGTTATTTCTTGACCACTTTTTGAAGAAATTTTGAAATCGAGTTGTTTAGATAAAAAATCTAAGTTTTTAAGCAAAGTCCATTGAACTAAACTCTCTCTCATTTTCCGCCAACTGCCTTTTTATTGATAGTATTAGCTCTCTGCCAAATTATGGCTCCCATATAATCAAATCCAATGTTCTCACAGAATTTGATTATTTCTTCACGAATAGGAATGACTTTATACCGACCATAATAAACAGCACGTGCAAAT
Source organism: Ignavibacteriaceae bacterium (assembly GCA_022865965.1). Classification (GTDB taxonomy): domain Bacteria; phylum Bacteroidota; class Ignavibacteria; order Ignavibacteriales; family Ignavibacteriaceae; genus JAGXRK01. The sequence goes on along the minus strand of JALHTS010000661.1, from coordinate 72 downwards.
TGGTCGCCAATATTTACACAGAGACGACAACCATTGTGAAGAACTCGGTAACATTCCTTCCAAACTAAATTT
>JALHTS010000660.1 GCA_022865965.1 Ignavibacteriaceae bacterium | reverse complement strand
TCATAATAACCAGTAATCTGGGTGAATGGTAAACCCGAGTTGAAAAACCAACTAACGCTCGTTTGCCATTCATTTCCTAGATTATATGTCAAATTAAACGCAAGGCTGTGTCGGATATCATATTTGGGATAAGAGATCCACCCATCAATATTTTTATATGTCCAACTTAATGAATAAGACCCCGTTACACGAACAGAGGAATTAAAATATCTTATTAAATATTCTGAGCCGTAAGCCTCCCCGCTCCCCTGGATAAAATCAGGATCTACCGAATGAGTCTTTTGGTCGTTTTGTTCCGCAGTATTATGTAATATTTTATAATATGCTTCAATAGAAAACGAAAAATTCTCAAGGCCATCATATTCAATTCCACCGACGTATTGTATTGACTCAAGCGGCTTTAGATAATTGGGGGTAATTACCCAGGGTTCAAATAGCGATATTATTTCTTTTTCATTTGTTAGAGTTATGAGGTCTTGGGTGTATAACCCCCATGCCCCTTTTAATGCTAACCAGGGAAAAATTCGGTAAGTCATATTAATCCGAGGTTCCAAAAGGGAGCCTCTTTGTGTACTTAGCGTAATTACATTTATTCTTGATCCTATATCAATACCCAGATCATCCCACCTTAAAAATTTATACTTTCCATATAAAGCAATTTGTAAAGCCTTCTTACTAATGTTTGTTCCTGCACCCTTAAGATTCTCAAATTCTAGTTCAGTCTTCACCGATTTTAGACTATATCCAACCCGTATTTCATCTCTACTATTATTTATATATGTAACATCCGATTTTAAAGTAATGTCGTTTACAATATTTTTTCTTGGCTTAGCAAGACTTTCATTGGGGAATACTTCTCCATAGAAACCACTGTAGGAAAAGTTCGTTTCGGAATAAATTGGCACATATTCCCATTCTTGAAATAAGTATGCTCCATATATATTATTTGTCCACCTGTATGATGCATCGTTTGGTAATTCATTATTCAGGTTATCTAAACTATTGAAACCATGCACAGAGAGTTTTGTTAGACTTTGTTCTCCGGTTGATGCATAATTAAATTTGAAGGAAATATCGTGGAAATCAAATGGGGCATCCTTATAATTTAGAAACTTTTTAAGAGTCTGATTAAATGTGCTTTTTCTTCCAGAAATTATAAAAGAACCAATGGGTAGGGGGCCTTCCAAAGTAGATTTAACGGTCAGGAAACTGACAGTAGTATTAACTGAAAATCTGTTTTGATTACCATCTTTAGTAACCAGATTTAGAACTGAAGATATTCTTCCACCATATTCCGAAGTGAAACCACCCCGATAGAATTCAATTGCATTGATAGTTTCTGGATCAATAATACTAAATAAACCAAGTGCGTGAAAGGGATTATAAACAGACACACCATTAAAAAGTACTAAATTTTGATTACTGTTTCCTCCACGGACATAATATCTTGCAGATACATCTCCGGTTGATTTAACACCGGGTAAAAATTGAAGCGATCTAAATATATCGGTTTCAACTCCCTGAGGAAGGTGTTCGATTTCTCGAATACTAATTTGTTGAAGACCAAGATCTGTTTCATTTGGCTTATCGTATTTTTCACCAATTTTCTCAATTGCTTGAAGCCTAATTATTTCAGGAGATAACTCTACGCGCAATTGTGTTATTTGATCTTGGGCAATAAATATATTAATAGTTTTAGTTTTATATCCCAAATAAGAAATTCTAACTTGATATTTTTTTTCTGATGGGATACCCGTAATAATAAAATTTCCTCTCAGGTCGGTAGACGCCCCCAATAAAGTTCCATCAATTAGAACGTTTGCAAATGGCAAAGCTTCACCGGAAAGTGAATCAGTAAGGGTTCCTCTTAAAGTTCCAATATTTTGTCCCAGTAAATTATTTGTAAAAAAAAGGGTAGTCAAAAAAAGAAAACGGAGATGTGCGAAGTATTTTATTTGAGGCATTTTCCGCTTAATCATTCAAAAAAAGAAAAACAGTATGTTAAAGTTGGAGCCAGATTAATATTGATTTCAAATTTTAATAATATCCTTAATTAAAATTAATTTTCACATCGCTTTTAATCAAGCACCAAAAATATACCAAAAATAAAAGAGATTCCCTTATAAAGTTAATAGATAAATTTGATGTAGCCCAACATAACCGAAGGACAAACAAATGACTTAGGAAAAGTAAAGGAGATAATGTCAACTCCAATTGCAGGAGAAATTACGGAGCGTGAAACAAGCAACGGATATTTAATTTATCAAGGTGGCTTACCTGAAGTTGAAGAGTTTATAAGTAAGTATAGGAAGTAGAATAAACCTCAAAGGCTACGATTTCCGTTTCATTATAATCAGTGAAATATCATCTGCTGCGATGTTATTTCCAATAAACTGTTCAAGTTGTGTAATAATAGATTTACCCATTTCGTCAGGATTCTGATTAGAGTAATATTTAACAAGCTGATAGAATCTTTCAATTCCGAAAAATTCCCCCCTATCATTTACAGCCTCAAATACTCCATCTGAGTAAGCTATGAACAATTCGTCTTTTCCAAGCTCAATTGTTTTATTAGTAAAACTTGTATCAGGTATCAGTCCAAGAGCGGCATCACCCTTTTCAAATTCAGTTATTTCTTTGTTATTTATAATAAGCGGTGGGAAATGACCAGCATTTATGTATTCAATTTTATTTGAATTTGCCTGAATTTGAACATACAACATAGAAGCAAAAAGATTTGGAAGACTATCGCGATGAAATATCTTGTTTGTTTTATGGCCAAGTTCTGAAAGAGTAATATTATCAGTTGAAAGTGCACGGACAGTTGCCTGCAGTTTTGATGTAAGAAGCGCTGCGTGAAGCCCCTTGCCCGCAATATCAGCCATTGTTAATCCGGCTTTTGTTTCATCAATTCTTAAGTAGTCAACAAGATCACCGCCAACCTCATTTGCAGGACGGGAAAACAACCAGATTGACCAACCTGGAAAATCAGGATTCTGTTTCGGCATCAGCGCCTGCTGAACTTTTCTGCCGGCTTCAAGCTCGTGTTTTGCCATAAGTTTGTCTTTAAGTTCAAGAAAAAGAACGAAAAGAATAAGTACTCCGCCCAGCAAACTTTCGTTCATACTGATTGTAGTATGATCTACGGTTATACTTCTACCGATAAATAAAAAGAAAACCCCAACCAGAACCAGAACTCGACGGATTGGAGTTAAATGCAAAAACATACTCTTTAAAAGCCAGCCAGCTTGATAGAGCCATCTCTTGAAGACAGGCAAAGACTCCAAACGTTTTCTTTTTTCGGAATCAAGATAAAATTCGCTTAAACCGCTATACTCGCGATGAAGGTCTTTACGAAAATCAATTTTCCTGAAATCTTCCCGAATTGTATGGCGTAACTTCGGATCCGGATTTTTATTGTTATTTGTTGTATTCATTATGAATATAATTGATAATAAACTAACAGAAATTAGATATTTTGACTAGAACGAGCAATAAAGTTGTGATGAGCGGTTGGGGAGGTTTAATTAAAGGCTCATATTATAAAGACAAACATCCGGCTATTTTGATTTTTCGGTTTTCTTTGCGGATGAATAAACATCAAGGTCATAGTTTATGAGCTTATCAGGTATATCAAGCTTAACAATTTCAACACCCGCTTTTGTATAGAAGTCCGTTGCAAGCGTATCATGAAAATCGGAAAAAACAACAACTTGTTTTATTCCCGCAGCAATTAATGCTTTAGCGCATGTTGTACAGGACATATTGGTAATATAAGCCGTTGATCCTTTAATATTTATCCCATGCGTTGTAGCCTGAACGAGTGCATTTATCTCGGCATGATTCGTTCGAACGCAATGATTGTCAACAATAAGACAGCCAACATCTTCACAGTGAGGTTGTCCCGGAAGCGAGCCGTTATATCCGGTTGCCAAAACAAATCGGTCTTTTACAAGAACGCAGCCGCAATGCATACGCGGACAAGTTGCCCGTTCTGATGCCAGCATTGCCAGCTTTAGAAAGTATTGATCCCACGAAGGTCTTTTCTTCTTTGCCATATTGTTTCTGAAAATGAGATAAAATGTGTGGACAAATTTAAGGTTTTGGGAATAGAAATGCTTTGTATGACAGGAATATTTTGGTTTTAAAATTGGTTTGGTTGACTTCAGAATAAGAATTAAAGATCGGCGATTATTGATTAATTCACCAAGCGTCTGTTTTCAAAGTCCCAATCAAAAATCTTTAATCCTTGCTCTAAATAAATTTAGATTTTTTATTGCGTAACCAACACGGCCATATGCAAATGATTTTGAAAAAGATTATAATTCTTAATGAACAAAACTGTCGGAGTAAATCTTTTGTCTTAAAAATAATCTCAAAGCTTCTTCGGGTGAAGAGTTAAAAGTAATCAGGACTTCTTTCCCTTTTTTGCGAAGCGATTCTTTTTCTTCAGGCATTAGAGTTCGTGAGATTACGGCATCACAATCGCCGATATATCTTAAGTCCGTTGAATGGGAAAAATCACATTTCCTGAATTCGCGGTTTATAATTTTTTCACCATCCAGCTCATAAACAAGATATCCGGAAAAGCATGTTACTGAATCTGACACTGTTATTCCGTCTTTTGAACGGATTGCAACTTTCATAGCAG
>JALHTS010000659.1 GCA_022865965.1 Ignavibacteriaceae bacterium | reverse complement strand
TGACGGAGAATACGGAAGACCGGTTCCCATAGTGCCAACCAAAGTAACCATCCAATCTCTGTCTCCACCAAAAGTAACAACACCGTTTAAAGTATGAGTCTGATCCCATGCAAGAGGAACTGGAAGTTTTTCACTTTGTCTTCCCGAAGAAAGATCTAAGAAGAAAGAATTAGCATCTGTATCGTTTCCTTCAGCAACCTGGAACGTATAATCTACTGATGCGCCTAACAGATCGCTAGGAAGTTTTCTTTTAGTAAGTGAAAAAGTTATACCCTTAATATTGCCATAATCTTTATTAACATATTTCTGATAAGTTACGCTGGTACTTACTCTTATCTGCTGCAATGCAAGTAAATCTCTAACATCTTTGTAAAAACCCGTAACATTAAATGCAATGGATTCACTTAGCTGCTGCTGAAGTCCTAATTCATAGCTTACAGTTTTTTCAGGATTAAGATTGGCATTCCCGAATACGTCATTTGTCACTAATCCTATAAAGAAAGGATTTGCATATAAATAATTATACGGAGGCAGCTGGTAAAAATGACCATAAGAAAAGTGTATAATGCCCTGATCGGTAATCGGGAAAGAAATTCCTAATCTCGGACTAAAAGTGATTTTTGGTTCAGCATTTTCAAAATTATCATTAGGCACATTAATATCCGGAGCATAAATAAATCTTGAGTCAAAATAATCATAGCGAAGTCCGGCATTTATAATCATAGTTGTAAATTCCATCTTATCCTGTAGATAAACTGAGAATTGTCTCGGAGATCTAGAGTATAAATCGTTAGTCGGAGAGCCCGGCGGTTGAATTGTCGGTTCTTTGAAATAGATCGTATCACGAAGAACATAAAAGTTTTGGAAATCCATTTCATCCCATTTATACTTGACTCCAAACTTAACATCGTGTTCTTTAGTAATCTGGCTTGTAATATCAAATCTTACTTCACCGGTACCGGATCGCTGATAATAATGATCATTAAGCGTTCCGCCTGAATTAAAAGTATATGTAGATACTCTGTTATCCTTATGTGAAGGCTGGTATCTTGAGTCAGCAAATAGTGTTGGAACCCAAATGCTATCGTCATCATAATATCCCAATTGCATATTTGGATTAAAAGAGACCTTGTTGCCTGCTGCATCTAATAATGGGAATAAATATCTTTTATAATCATAAAGACTATATGATCCTTTAACAGAATAAAATGTAGAGTTGCTTATTGCATGTCTTACTTCTAAAGAATTAATCAAACCCCATTCATACCTGTTGTAATTTGCATCCGGCACATACTTATAATTATGGTTATAAGATTGAAATTCCGTTTGAGAATAAACCATATCATAATTTATTTTAAATGCAGTAAAAGGTTTGAAAGTTAATTTAGCAGTCGCGTTGATATCTTCACTTGGATTCATCGAAACAATTGCATTATCACCGGTTTGCGCTAAATAAATTATGTTCGGATCATTGATATCTCTTGCAACAGAATCATAAATTGTATGTTGTCTCTGTCCGTATAAATAACCTTGATCATAATTGTATCTGCCCGACAAGAAAAATGTAACGTCGTTACTGGTAAAAGGAATCGGTCCGCCAAATGTCCCTTCAACAACCTGGTTATTTCTTAGATCAATATC
>JALHTS010000658.1 GCA_022865965.1 Ignavibacteriaceae bacterium | reverse complement strand
TAAACGAAACTCATCATTAACATCAACAATACCATCATTGTTTGTATCCATAAGTGCATTTCTTGTATCGGGAATTCCGTCAACACCCAATCTCATTATACTTAAACCAAAGCTCATATCTGTACCATAAGGAATAGCAACCGCACCATAATCATAGTTAACAAGGTTACCAAATTGTTCGGAGTGCATAAGTATAATTTGAGGATAGTTAATGTTAGCTAAACCTGAAGGATTATAATAACCTGCAGTAACATCGTTTGCCACGGCAACGAATGCTCCTCCCATGCCTAAAGCCCTTCCGCCAACACCCAAAGCCATAAATTCGCCGGCATATTTACCAATTACTGTTTGAGCATTCAGTGAAAAAGCTGAGAGAACAAAAAGTGCAAATATTAAAACTATCTTTTTAGGCATAGAAAAAAGCTCCCGGGTTTAACTTTAGCTATAAACACGAGGCAAAATTGGAAGATTGAACTATAAAGTCAAGGCTAATTTTGCGAGATTTTCGGCATTTAAGAAAATTTTAGAAAAAGTAATGCTAATTTTTATATCTCTTGAACATGAACTTACTCATTTGCTCGCAATGATTGTTCTGGAACTTACATTTCTATTTGTTTAAATTTAACTGGTAGCAGTAATAAGCCTTTAAAACATGAAAGGTTGATAATAATGAAAACCATAATAATTATTCTTCTTATACTGGTTCACTATCCTCCTGATCAAGATAAGTATCAAAAAGAACGTGAGAGAATGGTAAGAACACAAATTGAATACAGGGGGATTAAGAACCAACACACACTTGACGCAATGAAGAAAGTCCCGCGTCATAAGTTTGTTCCGGATAATGTTGTTGATCACTCATATACAGACAGACCTTTGCCTATTGGTTACGGACAGACAATCTCTCAACCATACATAGTTGCTTATATGACCGAAGCAATTAATCCAAAACCGAATCAGAAAGTGCTTGAAATAGGAACCGGCTCCGGTTATCAGGCGGCAGTGCTTGCGGAAATTGTTAGTAAGGTTTACACTATTGAAATCATAAAAGAGTTATTTGGTACCGCAGATAAACGTTTAAAACAACTAGGTTACAAAAACATATTCTGCAAGGCAGCCGATGGTTATTACGGTTGGGAAGAACACGCACCTTTCGATGCTATTGTTGTTACGGCAGCAGCAGAGCATATTCCCCCACCGCTTATTGCACAATTAAAGGATGGCGGTAAAATGATAATTCCAGTTGGTTCGGCTTTTCTTAATCAGACTTTGATTCTTATAGAGAAAGAAGGAAGAGAAATAAAAACAACTTCACTGCTTCCTGTTAGATTTGTCCCGTTCACGAGGGAAAAGTGAAACACGCAAGGAACTTCTCTTTAAGATTAACTTTTTCACTTGCATTGCTTTCTGTTTCCGTCATTTCTTATCAATTGCTGCTGATCCAGATTCTTTCAATAGTCCAATGGTATCATTTTGCTTATATGGTCATTTCAATTGCAATGCTCGGTTTTGGTGCTGCCGGTACTTTCATCGCTTTGTTTAAAAAACATCTGATTAAAAGGACCGATTATCTCCTTCCTTCTTTAATGATAATATCTTCTCTGTTGATGACGGTATCTGTTTGGCTTTCACAAACTGACTTTATTAGTTTCGATTCATATCTTCTATTCGCCGATACAAAACATCTTTGGAAATTAATTTT
>JALHTS010000094.1 GCA_022865965.1 Ignavibacteriaceae bacterium | reverse complement strand
GCAGATCCTGCTTGCGGTACAGGCGGATTCTTTCTTGCCGCCTATGATTTTATTTCGGATGAAAAGAAATTCAAATTAGATAAATCAGAAAAAGAATTTCTTAAGTTCAAAACATTTTCAGGCTGGGAGATTGTTCCAAACACAGCAAGACTTTGCTTAATGAATTTGTATCTGCATAACATTGGCGACTTAAACAGCGAACCACCAATCGAAAGAGCAGACAGTCTACTCGTTTCCCCAGCAACTAAGTTTGATTTTGTTCTAACAAATCCTCCGTTTGGTAAAAAGAGCAGTATGACAATAACAAATGAGGATGGTACACAAAGTAAAGACACTCTTACTTATGAGAGACAGGATTTCTGGACAACAACATCAAACAAACAATTAAATTTTATTCAACACGTTCGTTCAATGTTAAAAGCAGATGGCAAATCGGCAGTCGTTGTTCCAGATAATGTCTTGTTTGAAGGCGGAGCAGGGGAGACAGTTAGAAAAAGACTACTTGAATCAACAGATGTTCATACAATATTAAGATTACCGACCGGAATATTTTATGCGCAAGGTGTTAAAGCAAATGTAATTTTCTTTGATAACAAACCTGCTGCAAAAACTCCGTGGACAAAAGAAGTCTGGATTTATGATTTAAGAACAAACATACATTTTACACTTAAAACTCAGCAGATGAAGTTTGATGATCTGAAAGACTTTGTTAAATGTTACAATCCGCAAAACAGATTTAAGAGAAAAGAATCCGCCTCTGGCGGAGAACGATTTAAGAAGTTTGCTTATGATGAAATAATTGCAAGAGATAAAACCAACCTTGATATCTTCTGGCTGAAAGATGATAGTCTTGGCGATATGGATAATCTTCCTGATCCCGATGTATTGGCGCTAGAGATAGTTGAGAATATAGAAGCAGGACTGGCAAGCTTTAAGGAAATTGTTGAAGGGTTGAATGGGAAATAATTAAAAATCTAATTTCAAAGAAGGTTTATGGGCTTAACAATTCATTATAATGGAAAATTTTCTGAAAATGCTTTTCTGACAGAGATGATCGAAGAGGTGAAGGATATTGCAGAAATCTATAATTGGAAATACACTATTTTTGAAATGGAATTTCCTTCATCAGACTCAGATCAAAATAATCAAAATGGTAAACTTTACGGAATTATGTTTTTTCCTCCCGAAAGTGAACCTGTTAGTTTATCATTCCTTTCCAACAGAAGAATGTGCAGCCTGGTAAACTTAAAAGTATGGGGCAATTCTTCAGATGAAAAAGCTAAAGAATATTTATACTTGCTTTCAACCAAGACACAGTTTGCCGGTATTTCAATTCACAAAATGATAATCCACATTCTTAGACATATAAGCAAAAAGTACCTGAAAGATTTTTCGCTGTATGATGAAGGAAAATATTGGGAAACCGGGGATGAACAATTATTACAACAAATATTCAGCAGGTATGAAGCTGCTTTCGACATTTTCGAAGGTGCCCTGGATAATAATCCTAAAAGTGAAAATGAATCATTTGAGGAATACTTTGAAAGATTATTGAAGAAAATACAGACCCAAAGAAAAAATGATTTAAATTCTTAGTTTCAAACCTTTTAAAATTGTAAATCAGTTTGCCTTACTCTATATTTCAAAGCAAAAAAAAG
>JALHTS010000657.1 GCA_022865965.1 Ignavibacteriaceae bacterium | reverse complement strand
TATTTATAATTGGGTAAAGTTATAATAAATTTTGTTCCGATATTTACTGTGGAAGAAACTTTAATAGTTCCGTTATGCTCATCAATTATTTTTTTTGTAACCGCCAATCCCAAACCCGTACCGCCCGAACCTTTCGTTGTATAGAATACATCAAATATATGAGGAAGACTATCTTTGCTTATGCCGATTCCATTGTCCGAAACCTTTATCTCTAAAAAAGTCTTTTCTCTAAGTATTGTAGTTACATTTACTCGTCCTCCTCCCTTCTGACTGCAGGCATAAACGGCATTAGAGATTAAATTCAATAAACATCGGTGAATACCTTTCGGATCAAAGCAGAAATCTTTAATACTCCTATCTAAAAAATTTTTAATCTCAACGTTAAGCTCTTTAGCATTTGGGGCAAGCAATTCCTCGATATCATCACAAATTTGATTGATGTTCGATAGTTTATATTCGGGCTTCTTTGGTCTTGAGAAGAGTAAAATATCCAAAACCATTTCCCGCAACCTATTCGAATTCCTTTTGATGATATCCCATCCCTTTTCGACTTCTTTAAAATCTTTTAATGACGCACCTTTTTCTGCTATGAAAACTCCTCCATCCATATTATTAAGAATGTTTTTGAGTCCGTGCGCAGACTTCATAATGCTTTGTCCTAGATAAGAGATTCTGTCTTTCGCAAGATAATCATCAAACAATCTTGCATTGTCAACTGTTATGGCAGCATAATTGGAAAAGATTTTAAGTACGTTTTTGTCATCCTCAGAAAACATGTTTTCGCCAGACTTATTCAAAACTTCGATTACTCCTATCAATTCACCTCTGCTTAACATCGGAGCAGTTAAAACGGCAGTCGCTCTGATATTGAATTTTTCTTCATAATCTTTTTTAACATTCAACAAAATGTCTTGATTCTCAAAACCTTGAACAATTCGTTGTTCAGCACATATTCCCACGGCACCTGTACCTTTTTTTATTCTTGCAAAATCATCAAAAAAAGTTTTAGTTAATTTGGCATGCTGCCAGCATCCAATATGATAGTATAGTTGATCATCAGTTTTATCTAATAATGCGACAGTACAAAACTCGGCATGAAGAGCGTCTAGAATTTTAAATAATAACTCCTCCAAGAAGTTATTGATAGGAAATTTAGAATCAGAAAATTTCGATAATTCAAGGATCTTTTCAACAATCTTTTCCATGAAAATGCTTATAGATTAAAGACTTGTCGAACTGCATTTTTTAATATAGCCGGATCAAGCGGCTTTTCAATATATTCTATAGGCTCACTGCCTATGTAATTTTTCATATCACCTTTCATGAACCTAATACCTATTTTATCGGCAACCCCTGTTAACATAATTATAGGTATGTCTTGAGTTTCCTTTAAGTTTCTTAATTCATGAAAAACGAGGAAACCATCGGTTCCGGGCATAATAACATCTAAAATGATGAGATCGGGTTTATCAGTAACAGCTTTATTTATACCCTCGTTGCCATCTTTAGCAGGAATTATATCGAATTCACCAACGTCTGTAAGAACAGCTTTAACAAACTCTATGGAATCCAGCTCATCATCTACAATCAAAATGCGCTTTTTATTTTTCATTTTAGGTTCCTCAAAATGTTAATGAAATTATTTTATTTTAAATTGTCCCGACAGTTAAATTATTGCCCAATAATTTTACGAAAAAGTATTTAACTTATTACAAACTTTACTTTATTATAGTTATTTGTCAAGAATAACTATCCACAAATTCCTGATTAACGGGAAATATTACACCATTAAAGTGCATTTCATACAGCAGTAATTCATCAAAATTTGTAAAGTTTTATAGTTTTACCCCCAAAAATAGTTTTTCTTATTGACAATTACTCTTACCAAGCTTAAATTTCGAGTGTACTTTTTCCTGTTCTCTTAATTAACGTATCGGTTTTCACTTAAGCAGCAGCACTTAAGAGGCAGTCTTGATTTTATGGAATAGAACTTCATTAAAAGCCTGTATTTCGTGTACTAAAGAACAAACTTTTAATATTTCAATATTTTCAAAATTCTTATTCTCCTCTCTGTGGAATAAAATAGGGAATTTTAAAATTTTGCATCCTTCCAGCATTCATTCTCGTGCTCTTAAAATTTATTCTCTTTCACCAAAGTTCAATTTCATAAGAAATCTCAGTTATTTCAAATTATTTTTCTGCTTTTTAAATCAGATTTGCTCTTATATATTTATAAAACTCCATAAAAAGGAGAAATTATGATGGTTGTTTCTACCAGGGACTTTGAATTCTTTCTGAACAAAGTTAACTCGGGCTTTAATAACTTTAGCGAGGTAATAGTTCCCTACAAAATAAACTCATCTCAAAACAAGCCGGCTATACTCCGTTTCGAAAAACAAAAAGCAGAAAGCAAAATCTCACCAAACTCATTTAGAACAATTGAGCCTCTTAAAATTTTATTTTATCTGGCTAGAGAAAAAGTATACCCGGTGGATGGAGTTGCAAAAGAGAGAGTTATTGTGGGTGTAAAAGCTTGTGATCTGAAAGCACTGCTATTATTAGACAAGGCAATGCTTGAAGGAGGATTTATTGATCTTGCATATTATAACTGGAGGAAAAGCACCCTTATTATTTCTTCTGATTGTGATGAGATTTGTGAAACATGCCATTGCAATCTTGTAGGAGGAAAACCTTATTCTGAAAAAGGATTTGATATAAACATCTCCAGGGTTAACAATCATTATGTATTAACCACAGATTCAGATAAGGGTGGCGCATTTTTAAGTCTTATTAAAAAAGAGATTCCCGTGAATGATAGCTCACCTTCGGATGCAAAAACGATATCAGAAAAAAGAAATCATGTGCTAAATCTATTAAAAGAACAAAATCAAGATTACGTCAGACAGAATGATTATTCGGGCTTCAGAAGAGCCGAGATGGAAATATGGAAAGAAGAATCAAAAGTATGTGTTGGCTGTGGTGCCTGCACCAATATTTGTCCAACCTGCTA
>JALHTS010000093.1 GCA_022865965.1 Ignavibacteriaceae bacterium | reverse complement strand
TGAATGATTATCAGCTATTTAGCCTAGTTATAGGAGTTCAGAGTGTTCGCTAATATATTTATTTAGTAAAAGCTGCAAGATGATTCTCTGAACTTAATAAAAGACTACCGTATAAATTAAAGAGACTTGGATGCACAACTACTGGTTCTGCTGGATCAACATTACCAGTAGTATAATAAGTATAATCATCGATAAATGACTGTTCAATTTCTAGACATGCGACAAGTGGATCTGGATATAAAATATAGGCGTCATACTGAGCCTGCAAATCAGCCGGGAATAGTTCTTCTCCTATTGTTATTGTTTCTTCACCTGTTACTTCATCTGTTACTACTGTTACTATTATTTCTGAATGATTAGTAAGCATATATATTAACCGGTCCATATGTCCCTGTTCGCTGGCTGCGATAGTCGAAAATTGTGCTAAGTCATCTCCCGAGACTTCATAAAAAGCTGTATAAACATCACGAGCTAGTTTTTCCGACCATATCATATCAATTACTCCCAAAACTTCTTCTGGAGTGAGATAGTTTTTTTGTAATGAATCGACAGGTGTTAATACCTGGTCTTCCTGATTGCATCCCATCAGAAATATTGCGATGAGCACAAAGCTCAAAACTGCAAGAATTTTTTTTGCGTTCATTTGGTTCCTCAATAATTTGTTGTTCATAAAATGACTATCCCATATTATTCCAATAGCCGTGCCACCATAAAAAGTTGATGAAATGAAATATTAATACACACTCCCAATTGCCAATTCGACTTTCCTGACGGTTTAAAACGACGTAATGGGCGAGTTAAAAATACTTACGCTCTATATTATCTGAGGATTTGGGGTAGTGCATTAATGACATGAGAATTTACACTTTACGATTTACAAAGTAAAAAATTTTTAAAATTTTACTATTTAAAAAAATAATTGGGACCCATAAAAAACTCCAAAATGCACTAATTCTGTTAACTAATCCGTTGGCTGACTGACAACTGCAATAGAAAAAAGTTATGCGTGTTACTTACAATAAATCAAAACTTAAACAAACTTACCCATAGTATCAAGCAATAAATTTTTTAAGAAAGGTTTTGATATATAATCATCGCAGCCAGCTTCCAATGCATTATTTCTATCGCTTTCAAATGCATGAGCTGTTACACCTATTATAGGTATATGTAAATATTCTTTAGAAGCTTTTAATTCTTTTGTTAATTCCAATCCGTTCTTACTTCCTTTAATTGAAATATCCATCAAGATCATATCAACTTTATTGTTCTTCAGCAATTCAATCGCTTCATCAGAGGAATCGGTACTAATTGTATTATAACTGGCCTTAATAAATCTTATTATTGTTATTTGGTTGATCGCATCATCTTCAACTATTAGCACTAATGGTTTGCTTTGTGTTTCTTGCCTGATAAAAGTTCTATCAATTTTTACTTCGGTTATCTTTTCTGCTGAATGTAGTAAGGATTTTCCGAAATTTATTGTAAATGTAGTTCCTTTTTCTTTTTTACTATCTATGGAAATGGTTACACTGTTCAAATTTAAAAAGTTTTTAACCATTGATAGCCCAAGTCCAATACCTTCATAAGCGCGCCCGTATCCCATTTGCTCTTGCTGGTATGGTTCAAAGATGTGCTTTTGATATTCTTCGCCTATTCCAATTCCACTGTCTATTACATCAAGCATTAGTTCATCAATATTTCCCTTATAAAGTTTCACCTTAACAAAACCTTTATTTGTGTATTTAATAGCATTATCAATCAAGTTGGAAATTGCTTGTATTACGGAATAGACATCACCGACTATTGTTGCATCACCAAATTTATTCTCAAATGAAAGATCCAGCATTTTCTTTCTAGCAGCTGTCATATGTTCACTAATTAAATTTCTACAAATAGAAGATATATCTATTTTTTCCGGGTTGATAGGAAATTCACCGGTTTGGATACGGGAATAGTTTAATATCATATCTATAGTTCTAATTATACGATGGCTTGACTGATCAATTCCGACAAATAATTCTTCATCTTCCTCATTTATAAGCTCAGCATAGGTATCTTTTATTAAACTCGATAGTCCCAAAATTCCGTTCAAGGGAGTTCTAATTTCGTGCGACATATTAGCAATAAAAGCATCTTTTAATTTATTTGATTGTTCAGCTAATTCTTTAGCAATTTTCATTTTTTCTTCGGCATTCTTCCGTTGAGTCAGATCCACGTACATGCCATATACACCAACTGTCTTGCCGTTTGCTACTACAGGCACTCCAATAATTTGGACAAAAACATAAGAACCATCTTTTCTCTTCCTGTAACTTTCTTTATTTATCTGATTGCCTTCATGTGTTTGGTCTGAATAGCTCTTAGCTTTCTCTTCCAATTCAGGTGAAACTATTAAGTCATTAATTGATTTTCCTTTAACTTTTTCTATATGATAGCCGAATAGATCTGTAAAAGATTCGTTGATAAAATCAACTTTATCTTGATCGTCTAATAAAACAATTGCAATCGGTGAGTTCTCGAACAATTGTGCAAATCTATTTTTTTGAGAAATAATTTCTTCATCGGCGCGCTTGTGTTCGGTAATATCACGGGCTGTTGCAATTACAACTTTCTTCCCGAAATATTCTCCTGAAGTTAAATTGACACTCTTTGGGAAGATTGTTCCATTTTTACGTAAGCCCCAAAATTCAAAACTTTGCGGCTCACCGTTAAATGCCTTTTTTACGGCTTCTGCAATAATTGGAATGTTATTCTTACCGGGTGCTGATAATAACTCGAGAGTTTTTCCGATAAAATATTCCTTTGGATAACCGTAAAACTTTTCGACTGTTTTGTTCACTTCAAGAAAAACTCCATTTTTATCTTGAATATAAATAGCTTCAGTAAGACTATTAATGATTCCAAGATAAGTTTTATGAGAAATTTTAAGTTCTTCTTCTGTTTGCTTTCGTTCAATTGCTTTTGCAACCTGCGATGATACATACTCAAGCATTTGAAGATCGCCACGGCTGTAAGCTTTCGGGTCTGTGTAATGCTGAACAACCATAACACCAATAGTTTTATTTTCAACTATCAGCGGAACACCAAGCCAGATAGGCGATTGTATTCCGATCAGTTCAACCTCACCCTTCTGACGCAATTCAATATCGGTAGCTTCATCACAAAACAGCGGTATGCCTGTTCTAAGAACATAACCGGTAAAACCTCTGCCCGGTTCGATCGGTTGCGGAACTGTATCCACTTCATCGACAAAATACGGAAAGCTAAGCAGGTTTTCTTTCTCATCGTACAGTGAAATATAAAAATTGTTTGCCGGCATCACCGAACCAATTATTCCATGAACAGATTTAAAAAGATCATTAAGCGATTCAGCTTTATCAGCAGCCTGGGAGATCTGATAAACAGCATTTTGTAATATTTCAGATCTTTTACGTTCCGTTATGTCCCGCACAATTGCCTGAAGCATCGCCTCTCCTGATAAATACATTCTTTTTAAACTAACCTCAGCGTCGAATTCCGTTCCATTTAACTTTATATGCTTCCATTCGAATGTCTGTGGCTGCCCTTCGAATGCAGCATTTATCTTTTCGAGAGCTTTCTCCCTCGAGTCCCGTCCATCCGGCTGAAATGGCGGGGAAAACTCATAGGGTTTTTTTAACAATATTTCATCCCTCGAAACTCCAAACATCTCTTCGGTTTTGGGATTGCAATCTATGAAACTATCTTGCCGCATAAGAAAAATTGCATCATTTGCGGTTTCAAAAAGTGTTTTATGCTTAAGTTCACTTTCCTTTAATGCTTCGCGTACCCGTTTACGTTCGGTAATATCTCTATTGCTTACACGTCTGCCAAGATATTTTTTGTCTTCATTATAAATCGGTCTGCATGTGTGGTAAATACTAGCAATAGAACTGTCTTTCCGAATAATTCTAAAGTCTACTGCACTTAAATCATCTTTATTTTTAATTGAATAAACCACATCGTGATGTTTAATAAGTGTATTAATATCATCGGGATGAACAATTTTAATTAATAATTCCGGATGAGAAATAAATTCATCTTGCTTGTAACCGGTTATTCTTTCACAAGAAGGAGACATATAAATAATTTTTTTATTCTCATCTTCCCAGTATTCCCAGTCATAAGTAAAATCTGCAAGAGTTCGGAATTTAAATTCATTTGCTTTAAGTAATTCTTCAGAGAGCATTCGTTCGGTGATGTCATTCGCGGTGGATAAAATTCCCTTTCTGCCATCAGGCAGCAAAACTAAAGACTCCCTTAATTCCATATCACAAAAAGTTCCGTCTTTTTTAATATTTCTAACTACATGTTCAATAACATTTCCGGAGAGGATTTCTTTGATATGTTTTTCAACGTCCGGATGGTTTTGCGTTAGAATAAGAACACGGATATTTTTTCCAATTAGTTCATCTCGCTTGTATAAAACAGACTCACAAAAAGATTCATTCAGGTCAATTATTATCCCATCGAGGTCTAACAATATAATTCCGCTCGGTGATACGTTAAACAAAGTGCGATAACGTTGTTCTTTTTCCTGCAGTTCTTCTTCTGCACGTTTACGCTCGGTTATATCAATATCAACACCACGATAACCAATCAAATTCCCTTTACTATCAAGCATAGGAATTCCACTTGTGGAAAGAATTATTTTTCTGCCATCTTTATGCAGGTTAATATTGATAAAGTTTCTGAAGCGTTTTTTACTGGCAAACACTTCAAACGCCACCTTTTTTATCTGTTCCTTATCTTCTTCCGGATCAAAGAAATCGTAAAAATGTTTTTTCCCGATGAGTTCTTCGGATTCATACCCCAACAGTTCTTTAATAATCGGACTAACATAGGTATACAAACCGTTTGTATCTACTTCCCAAATCCACTCGCGTGCAAATTCTGATATTTGTTTAAATCTTAATTCGCTTTCGCGTAGTGCATTTTCAGTTTTTTCTTTTTCTAATAGTAATTGCTTTTTTTTAAGCGCTTCTTTAACTGCAAATGGAAGACGTGCTATATGCTCTTTGATAATATAATCAGTTGCGCCGGCTTTTATACATTCAATAGCAACCTCTTCGTTCACGGAACTTGTAAGAATAATGAAAGGTATATTAGGACATTTTTTTAGGGCAAGTTTTAATGCTTTTAGCCCATCGAACTGCGGCATTTTATAGTCGGAAATTATTATATCGGGTTTAAGCCCTTCTATACTATATACGAAGTCAGTTTCATTTACAACAACACTAGATTTAAATAATATGCCTTCTTTGGAAAGATTCCGCTTTGCAAGTTCAACATCTGAAGGTATGTTTTCAACAAATAAAATTTTTAACAAATTTTCTTTTTTCACAGATATACCAGCTTTTTAATTTTAATAAAATTTTTGAATACGTTTACTATTTTTTACTGCTTCCATTGCCTAAAAGTTTACCACCCGCATAATAACAACTATCTTATTTTACCGGAACTTGATTAAGAATCAGCGGATAAAACATAAGGTTTCTTAGGTATTTAACAAATGTATCAGAGTCTACGGGTTTAACATTATAACTGTTTCGCCAAGCTTTCAGTTCTTGATAATATTTTTATTTCTTTCGAAGATGTAAGCACGACAATGGGTATTAACAAAAATCTTTCTGTCATATTTTTCTACAAATTAATTAAAGACAAATAACGTATTTATAAAAGAAACCATAAAATCATTTCACAAACTAGTCTTCTTCTCCCAAAGGGATGGCTTCGCCAGTGTAATTCCATTTACTTTCTTTCATGAAGAATATCAAATAACTTCCTTTAAACTAAATGAAAAAGTAGACCCCTTTTCTTCCTGGCTTTCAACCCAAATTTTACCACCGTTTTTTTCAACAAATTCTTTGCAAAGCAATAATCCCAGTCCTGTGCCTGATTCTCCTTCTGTCCCTTTCGAACTGACTTTCTCTTCTAGCTTAAATAGATTTTTAATCTCTTTCGCAGATATTCCAACACCCGTATCACTTATTGAAACCTCTACCTGTCCATTATCCATCTTTTTTGTTCGTAAAACAACTCTACCTTCCCGTCTTGTAAATTTAATAGCATTGGTTAAGAGGTTCCTTATAACAGTGTAAATCATTTTATCATCAGCAAAAACTTTTTGAGACTGCGGAATATCATTTATTATCGCAATTCCTTTTTCTATAGCGTTATATTTTATTGTTTCAATACACAGCGCAGCAATTTTTTGTAATTCAATTTCTTTGGGAATATAATTTATTGAACCTCTTTGCATTTGTGCCCATTTTAATAAATTCTCTATCAGCCTATAAAGAGTTGAGGCAGAATCGTGAATGGACTTGCTGTATTCCACTAATTCAGCTTTAGATAATTCTTCATCCCCCGATGCTATCAAGTCTGTTAATCCTAATAAACCAAGAAAAGGACTTTTTAGATCATGAGCTATGATAGAAAAGAATTTATCTTTTGTCTGATTGAGTTCTTTTAATTGTTCGGCATATACTTTAATAGCATCGGAGTTCCTTTTTCTCTCAATCACCTGAGCTATATGTTCAGCAACAAACACAAGTAGTTGTTTCTCCTCTTCGCCATAAGTACTTGCATTCTGGTAATCCTGAACAACAATAACACCAATTATTTTTTCTCTAACTTTAAGAGGAACACCAAGCCAAATTAAAGTAGGAGTTCCAACCAATTTAATTTCACCTGTTTCCATTAATTCAAGGTCAAGTTTAGCATCTACCAGCTTTGCCTCCCCGATCCTTAAAATATATTCGGTTAATCCTCTCCCTAATTTTTTGGGCGGAAAAGGTGGATCAAATTCGTCTACCATATATGGAAAGGAAATCATTTCTGTTTGCTCATTATAAATGGCAATGTAAAAATTCTTAGCAAGCATTAATGTGCCAACTATTTCGTGAATTATTTTATAAAGAGAAACCATATCTGTAGCAGTATATGTGGCTTCTGAAATATCAAAAAGAGCTTTTTGAATTTTTTCCAATTTTTTAGTTTCAGAAATATCCCGCACAATAGCGTGAATAAAATTCTTACCTCTAACAATAACAGCATTTAGAGCAACTTCTGCATCAAAAAGAATATTATCTTTTGTTTTATGCTGCCAATAAAATCTTTGAGGAATGCCTTTAAAAGCAGCATCTATTTTTTCCTTTGCACTAAGAATCGAATTTCTCCCATCGGGTTGTACTTCGGGTGAAAATTTTGTAGGGGATTGACCGACAATATCTTCCAGATTACAATTAAATAAAGTACAAACAGATTGATTGCATTCCTTGAAAACATCAGTCATTAAAAACATACCATCGGCAGAGTTCTCAAATATCGAACGATAAGTTTGTTCATTTTCTTTTGATGCTTCTTCCATCTTTTTACGTTCAGCAAAATGTCTTCTCATCATCGAAGACGAACTCCACCAAACAAACAATAAAATTACAATTGAGATAAAATTTAGAATTAAATGCCAATTTGTTCCTTCGCGGTGTTGCTCAACAGATAATTGTGTCCGATCATTTAAGGCAATTGTTACGTGTTCCAACCCCTCATTATACACTTTTTTTTCGTTTTCATATCGTACACTGAATAGTAAAGCTTTCGCTGCCTCCTTTTCACCCTTCCTTAACAGGTTAAATGCTTCATGCTCCATTGCCACTAAGTTTATATTTGCAGAGTCTATTAGAGCAGCACTTTCAAATAGAAAGACATTTGGCGCTATTCTTTTTACCTCATTAATTGCTCTATCTAGTTGTGGCTCATATTTTTTATATAGGTCTTCCCACCGCAAGTCTTCGTTCAGAATTGCCATACGAGCTGAGGTCATCAATTTTTCGTCAAGATGGACAATTTTATCTTTAAGATTTTCAAGCTCGTAACTTAGAGTTGTGTTTTTTTGAAAATCTGCGTGTGAACTCCAGTTAAAGAATCCAATAGTAATGGTTATGGCAATTATAATTGCAAAACTAAAATTAAGGATTTTTTCAGGATTAGATTTTTTTAGGTCCGAAAATTTCGATCTAATAAGTTTCAATGTATGCTCCCGATATTTTAAATCTGTATGTGCTATTTAACGAATTTAAATGAGAAATATAAATTTATAATTAACAATGGGATATGTCTTAAACAAATTTACCCATTGTATCAAGCAATAAATTTTTTGAGAACGGTTTTGATAAATAATCATCGCAGCCGGCTTCTAATGCATTATTTCTATCACTTTCAAATGCATGAGCTGTAACACCTATTATAGGTATATGTAAATATTCTTTAGAAGCTTTTAATTCTTTTGTTAATTCCAATCCGTTCTTACTTCCCTTTATTGAAATATCCATCAAGATCATATCAACTTTATTGTTTTTCAGCAATTCAATTGCTCCCTCAGAGGAATCGGTACTAATTGTGTTATAACTATCGCTAATAAATCTTATTATTGTCATTTGGTTGATTGCATCATCTTCAACTATTAGCACTAATGGTTTGCTTTGTTTTTCTTGCTTAGCAAAAGTTCTATCAATTTTTACTTCAGTTATCTTTTCTGCTAAGGGTTGTAAGGATTTTCCAAAATTTATTGTAAATGTAGTGCCTTTTTCTTTTTTACTATCTATGGAAATGGTTGCATTGTTCAAATTCAAAAAGTTTTTAACCATTGATAGCCCAAGCCCAATACCTTCATAAGCGCGCCCGTATCCCATTTGCTCTTGCTGGTATGGTTCAAAGATGTGCTGCAGATATTCTTCGCCTATTCCAATTCCACTGTCTTTTATATCAAGCAAAATTTCATCATTTTTTCCGGAATAAAGAATAACATCAATAGCTCCTTCGTTTGTATATTTTATTGCATTATCAATCAAATTAGAAATTGCATTTGTTACAGAATATTCATCACTAAATATTGTTATGGTTTTTCCGCATCTGTTTTCGAATGAAAGTTCCAGACATTTACTTTTAGCCGCGGTTGTAAATTCTTTAACCAGGTTTTCACATATTAAGGAGATTTCTATTTGGTCAGGACTGATAGGAAATTCACCGGTTTGGATACGGGAATAGTTTAATATCATATCTATAGTTCTAATTATACGTTGGCTTGACTGATCAATTCCGACAAATAATTCTTCATCTTCCTCATTTATAAGCTCAGCATAGGTATCTTTTATTAAACTCGATAGTCCCAAAATTCCGTTCAAAGGAGTTCTTATTTCGTGGGACATATTAGCAATAAAAGCATCTTTCAATTTATTAGATTGTTCAGCTTTTTCTTTTGCCTCGATCAATTCTTTCTCAGCAAGTTTGCGTTGCGTTATATCCCTTTGAATTGCTAGAAAACCAATGATTTCACCATTTTCATCAATGATAGAATCTGCCGAGCCTTCAATATCAATAAGACTACCGTCCTTGCATTTATTTGTATATGGTGCTGTAGAAATGCTTTGTTTATTGAGCAATGTTTTCCATAAATATTCACTTTGTTCACTTGTTAATAATCCGCTCTTCAAAATTCTAGGTGTAGTCTTTCCAATAACTTCCTCAGCGGTATATCCATACATTTTTGTGAATTCCGGATTGATATATGTTATGATTCCTTCTTTATCAGTCATAAAAACAACTTCATTGCTGTTTCTGATAGCCATATTTAGTTTTTGCAGTATTTGCTCTGCCCGCTTGCGCTCGGTAATGTCATTCGCCGTGGATAAAATTCCTTTCCTGCCGTCAGGCAGAATAACCAAAGATTCACGCAATTCCATGTCACACAGAGTTCCGTCTTTTTTAACATTTTTAACTATATGTTCAACAATATTTCCTGATAGAATTTCTTTGATATTTTCTTCAACACCTGGAAGGTTTTGCGGTGGAACAAGAATACGGATATTTTTTTCGATTAGTTCATCTCTTGCGTATGAAACAGATTTACAAAAAGATTCATTCACGTCAATTATTATTCCATCAAGATCTGCCAATACAACTCCGCTTGGTGATACGTTAAACAAAGTGCGATAACGTATTTCTTTTTCTTGCAGTTCTTTCTCTGCACGTTTGCGTTCGGTATTGTCAAACATAGAACCTTTCAATCGAATCAACACACCATTTTCATCAAATTCACCAATCACGTTTTTTATAAGAATAATAACCCTGCCGTCACGAGTGATATGCTCCTGTTCGTATCTTTCAACTTTTTTCTTTTCACGTATTAAATCAAGAAGTTTTCCTCTATCCTCCGTGTTTCTATAAAACTCAGAAATATTTGACTTCATCAGTTCATCAACAGAATCACAACCGAATATTTTTGCCATTGCTGGATTACACAATTCAATCGTTCCATCTAGCGAAATGACAAAATTTCCAGTAAGGTCATCATTAAATAATTGTTTATATTTTAACT
>JALHTS010000656.1 GCA_022865965.1 Ignavibacteriaceae bacterium | reverse complement strand
TTTATTTGCGCTTGCATTTGTTTTCGGATTCATAATTCTTACCCGTGTTTATAAACTTGAAAAGAAACCGCAAACTGATTTAGAACAATTATCCATTTATGTAATTCTCGGAACCGTAATTGGTGCGCGTCTCGGTCATTGCTTGTTTTATGATCCTTCTTATTACTTGTCAAATCCGTTAGAAATAGTAAAAGTCTGGGAGGGCGGACTTGCCAGTCACGGCGCTTCTATTGGAATTCTTATCGCACTATATCTTTTTTCAAAGAAGAAGAAAGATCAAAGTATGCTATGGGTTTTAGATAGATTGGTTATAGTGGTTGCGCTTGGCGGTGCTTTGATAAGACTCGGAAATTTATTTAACTCAGAAATAATCGGTATGCAAACAGATGTTCCCTGGGCATTTATTTTTGCAAGCGTTGATGGCATTCCGCGTCATCCTGCACAATTGTATGAATCAATTGCATACTTCATTTCATTTGGCGTTCTTTATTTTATTTATATGAAGCAAAATAAAAACTTAAAACAAGGTTTTATGTTTGGATTGTTTCTAATACTGATTTTCGGATTCAGGTTTTTTGTTGAGTTTATTAAAGAAGATCAGTCTGCTTTTGAAGCAGGAATGACTTTGAATATGGGTCAACTTCTCAGTATTCCTTTTATAATAATGGGTTTATATTATATTTCTAGAAAACCGAAGAAAATAAAGTCAAAAACAAAGAAAAAATGAAATTCATTTATGCAGCTCTAATTCTTTTTATAATTATACCAACTGGATGTTCGGTAGAAAAGAAGAAAGCAGAAATTGTTACCACCATTTATCCATTCAAAGCAATTCTACAGGAAATAACAGGCGACAGGATTGAAATAAAATCTATACTTCCAGCCGGTGCTGATCCTCATACTTACGAGATGCTTCCTTCAGATTTTAAAACCATTCAACAATCATCTGCTTTTTTTTATGGCTCTGAGGCGTTGGACGGGTGGGCTTCGAAAATTGACGTAAAAAATAAAATTGAAATGCTGAAACTGGTTCCCGCAGAATATTTGATCGAAATTAAAGTTCATAATTATTTTAATGATCACCATCATTATGGTGAAGATGAAGAATCACTGGGAATCGATCCGCACTTTTGGGTAGACCCGGTTACCATAAAAGCAATACTTCCTTCTCTTGTTGATGAATTAATTATAATTGATCCGGACAATGAAGAATATTTTAAAGACAATGCGGAAAGGTTTTTAATCAAACTTACGGAACTTGATAAAAAGCTAAGAGACGAAACTGCCGATATAAAATTCAGAAATGTTTTTACTGCCCATCCGTTTTATAGTTATTTTTTTAAGAGATATAACTTCAACGTTGCCGGCTCGATTGAAATCGCTCCGGGTTATCATTCAACACCAAAAGATATCAAACAATTGATGGAACTAGTAAAAAAGCAGAATGTTAAGGCTATCTTCACACATAAGCAGCACAGCAATAAACCCGCAAAAGTCTTGGCCGAATCAACAGGAATAAGTGAATATGAGCTTGATCCGATTGGCGGAGTACAGGGCAGAATGATGTATAAAGAAATTATTTTGCATAATTTAGGCATCATTAAAAAAGCACTTCAATGAATCCTGCATCAATAGAAATAAAAAATTTGTTCTTTAGTTACGGTGATATAAAAGTCCTTGAAGATATTAACATGTCCATATCCGACAACTCCTTTGTCTCGATTGTTGGGCCCAACGGTGCCGGTAAATCCACTTTGATGAAAATACTTCTGGGGTTAATCAGATATGAAAAGGGTAAAATATTAATCTTTGGTAATACTCCGGATAAAGTCGATCCCGCTCTAATTGGCTATGTGCCGCAGATAAAAACAATGGACAGGAATTTTCCCGCACTTGCAATAGAACTTGTGACGTCGGGATTAACAAGACGATGGCCGTGGAGTGTAAAGGGAGATGAAAGAGAAAAATCTTTAGAAGCTCTGGCAATGGTCAAGGCT
>JALHTS010000092.1 GCA_022865965.1 Ignavibacteriaceae bacterium | reverse complement strand
ACTTTATCCGGAATTTTAACTTCAAACAAATTTGCAATTGTCTGATCAACGGCATTAAAGTTCATCTGAACAATCTTATCGCCTTTAGCACCATACGTTTTCTTGATCGAATCTTTAATTAATTCAATGGCTTCCTCTTTAGGGAAGATATTGGAAATTGCAAAGAAACAGGTTTGCATAATTGTATTAATTCTCACACCCATTCCCGTATCGTTTGCAACTTTGTACGCATCTATAATGTAAAAACTCATCTTCTTTTTGATTAAATCCTGCTGAACCTTTTCGGGCAAAGAATTCCAGACTTTCTCTTTAGGAACAACTGTGTTCAGCAAAAAGGTGGCTCCCTCAGTGGCATCTTTGAGCATATCAAGTTTCTCAAGAAACACCGGCTGATGACAAGCAATAAATTTGGCCTTATCAATCAAATAAGTTGATTTAATTTCTTTTGGTCCGAACCTTAAATGCGATATTGTTATTGATCCGGATTTCTTTGAATCGTAAACAAAATATCCCTGAGCATAATAATCTGTTCCTTCACCAATGATCTTAATTGAGTTTTTGTTTGCACCGACTGTTCCATCTGCACCCAGACCATAAAACTTTCCACGGAAAGTTTCTTTTGCTTCAACAGAGAAGTTGTGATCGAAATCAAGACTTGAGTTTGTTACGTCTTCAATTATTCCAACAGTAAAATGATTTTTAGGTTTATCAAGTGCTGCATTATCAAACACAGAATTAACCATTGCAGGAGTAAATTCTTTTGATGAAAGACCATATCTTCCACCAATTATTTTAGGATAGTTAAACGCTAACTCACCCGCAACAAATTTTTCCGAGATTGCATTTACAACATCAAGATAAAGAGGTTCGCCGGGAGCACCGGGCTCTTTGGTTCTGTCTAATACTGCAATTGATTTTACTGTTTTGGGTAATGCATTAATGAAATGATCAATTGAGAACGGTCTGTATAATCTTACTTTTATTAAACCAACTTTTTCCCCTTTCGAAACTAAATATTCAACTGCTTCCTGTGCAGCCTCACTACCGGAACCCATCAGAATAATTACTCGTTCAGCATCTGGGGCGCCGACATAATCAAACAACTGATATTGTCTTCCTGTAAGCTTTGCAAACTTATCCATATATTTCTGAACGATTCCCGGACAAGCGATATAGAAAGGATTAACGGTTTCTCTTCCCTGGAAGTAAACATCGGGGTTTTGTGCAGTTCCCCTTAGTACCGGTTTATCGGGGGTTAAAGCTCGTTGTCTGTGTGCAATTATCAAATCTTCATCTAACATAGCACGCATATCTTCTTGAGTTAATTGTTCAATCTTCATTACTTCGTGCGAAGTTCTGAATCCATCAAAAAAGTGAACAAAGGGAATGCGCGCTTCAAGCGTTGCTGCCTGTGCTATCAAAGCAAAGTCCATTACTTCCTGAACAGAACCTGATGCGATTAAACCAAATCCTGTTGAACGTGTTGTCATCACATCATTGTGATCGCCGAATATTGAAAGTGCTTGTGCAGCAATTGATCTTGCCGATACATGAAAAACAGTAGAAGTTAATTCTCCTGCTATTTTGAACATATTTGGAATCATCAACAGCAAACCTTGTGAAGCTGTAAATGTTGTAGTAAGTGCGCCGGTTTGTAATGCACCGTGAACACTGCCCGAAGCTCCGCCTTCACTCTGAAGTTCACTTACCGAGGGAACTATATCCCAAATGTTTTTTTCACCAACAGCAGCCCATGCATCGCACCATTCACCCATATTTGATGAAGGAGTAATGGGATAAATTGCTATTATTTCATTAGTATTGTAAGCTACATAAGCTGCAGCTTCGTTTCCGTCTATTGTTACTTTAATTCTTTCCATTTTTTACCATTTAGATTTTATAAAAAGTCGGGGTTGTTTTTCGTTCCCAGGTTTATCCAATAATTATACCACGCAATTTAGTTAAAAATCACAAGAAAGAGAGATTTTTTCATATTTTGATTGTCAATCACAAAAATATAATGTTATGCTTTTCCCAATTTTAAGAATGGATTTTGGTAATAATTTGGCTTTAATGATAATTAAGAAATGAGAAATGATTTTGACTTTTTTCTTGCAATACTTTACTTTCTATTCTAAATTAAAGCAGAGCTAAATTAAATTATAGGAGGTTCGATGGATCCATTGAATTTACAGCAAAACTACAAACCAATGACCATTAGCGATTGGCTGATTACTTTTCTGATTCAGATCATCCCGCTGGTTGGTTTTATTATGCTCTTTGTTTGGGCATTCGGGGGCGATACACATCCAAGTAAAAAATCCTGGGCTCAGGCATCCTTAATTTGGATAGTAATAATGCTAGTATTGGTTATAATATTCTTCGCCGCTATGTGGGGAATAGTAATGTCGTTTTTCAGCGGTTATGAAATGAATTATTCAACATGATTTAGATATTAATATTTTTTGTAATCGCTTTCTATAATATTTTTATAGGAAGCGATTTTT
>JALHTS010000091.1 GCA_022865965.1 Ignavibacteriaceae bacterium | reverse complement strand
TGGAAAAATAGGTTTATCACTTTTTATATAAGCAGCACAATGGATAATTAATTTAATGATTTGAGTACTCGTTAAAAAACAAATATATATCTATAGTGATTTTAATAATAACAAAATAATCATTGTTTATATCAAATAATTTTTGTTATTTAGGAAGCGATTTCATCAATTAATAGATAAACTATTTCTTTTGTTCCAAAATAATTGCGGTCGCGGAAAATTTATGTTCCCGGAATGTGATAACAAAGAAAACAGGCTAAACAAAGAAAATTTCAGCATGATATCTGTTGTTGAAGAACTCAAACCTCAAGCTTATATTTCAACAGCCATTGCTTCTGTACCAACCATAGACCAAATCATTAAAATGAATATATCTTTGAAACATTACAAGCAACCTTCATACAGGAGATCAATAAATAATTAAAAAATATTAAGAAGTAATAGAATTACATATTAATTTAAAGTGAGGTTTATATGAATCAAAAAATTTCTCGACGGAAGTTCATTGAAAGCAGTTCCAAAGGCTTAGTTGCGGTTGCCGTAATTCCATATTTTCTCAGCTCGGATATTACTAAAGCTCTTGCAGCTACTAAAGGAGAGTCAATGAATCTCCAGGATTATTACGAACATTTCGGAATCAATGAAAAAATGATTCAGGAAGTGTTTGATCAGGCACTAGCGCGAGGTGGTGACTACAGTGATCTTTTTTTCCAACATAATATCGATAACTATATTGGTTTGGAGGATAAAGATGTTAACCGCGCATATTCGAATGTTTCTTTTGGTGTCGGTATACGAGTTTTAAAAGGAAATCAAACCGGATATTCTTTTACAGAGGAGATCACACCAAAGGCTATGAAACTGGCTGCGCAAACTGCAGCTAACATTGCAGACTCAAACAAAATAATAAAGCCAATAAAATTAAAGTTGAGAGACACACCGGATTATTATCCGATTGAGACTCCATGGGAACAGATTTCAATTGACAAAAAAATTCCATATTTGCAAAAGATTAATGACAAAGTATTTGCAGAAGATCCCCGTGTAATCAAATCAAATATTTGGTTTACTAACAGCACATCCTACACTTTAGTTGTTACTTCAGAGGGTATTGTTGCTTATGACTACCAGCCAATGGGTGCAATTTCAGTTTCTGTAACAGCAGAGCAGAATGGTAAACGTGAGCAAAACTATTTTGATCTTTCGGGCAGGAGAGGGATAGAGTTTTTTACACCTGAAAATATTGACAGGTTAGCAAAAGAACCGGTAATTAGAACAGTTAATCTTTTTGATGCCGTGAAACCGGAAGCCGGTGAAATGGAAGTCGTTCTTGCTGCCGGCAGTTCTGGAATTCTTCTGCACGAAGCAATTGGTCACGGAATGGAAGCTGACTTCAATAGAAAGGGTACTTCTATCTTTGCAGACAAAATCGATAAACCTGTTGCAGAGAATTTTGTAAACATTGTTGACGACGGGACTAATGCTAATATTCGTGGATCTATTAATGTTGATGATGAGGGCAATTCAACAGGAAAAACATTTCTGGTGGAAAATGGAATCCTTCGCAGTTATTTACATGATAGAATAAGCGCACAGCATTATAATATTAAGCCAACAGGAAATGGAAGAAGAGAATCATTCCGCCATATTCCTCAGCCGAGAATGAGAAACACTTATATGCTTCCTGGTCCTCATAAAAAAGAAGAAATTATTTCGAGTGTTAAAAAGGGAATTTTGGCAGAAACCTTTACGAACGGACAGGTGTTTATAGGGGCTGGAGATTTTACTTTTTATGTGAAGTCCGGATACTTGATTGAAGATGGGAAAATTACCAAACCGATTAAAGATATTAATATTATTGGAAATGGACCGAACGTGCTAAAAGATATTGTAATGGTTGCAGACGATTTTCAAATGGCTGAAGGTGGTTGGACTTGTGGCAAAAATGGGCAAG
>JALHTS010000655.1 GCA_022865965.1 Ignavibacteriaceae bacterium | reverse complement strand
AACACCACTTCAAAAAGTTGAAGATGAATTTTTAACACAACGTGGAATAAATCTAGACTACCGCCTTGGCGGCTATGCTAAAATCAATAATGAACTAAGTAAGTTCATTAAAAACTTTGATGAGAAAACCGGAATAATAATAGAGCCTATTTTTACAGGGAAAATGCTATATGGAATTTATGACCTAATATCAAAAAACCATATTAAAGAAGGCTTAATTATAGTTGATATCCATAACGGAGGATCACAGGGTTTGGAAGGTTTGAAACAAAGGCAAATAATCAACAAATACCACATAAATAATTTTTCTTATTTTAAAATTATCCGTATAATATTCCGAAATTTTATTACATTTTACATTGTTAAAATAGTATTTACTTTAATAATTGATGAATACAGGTCCGCACGAAAACGCTGAGGTTTTAATAGTTCAAGACGAATCTATAATTGTAAAAAGTCTTGAAAACCGTTTAACTAAAGCCGGATATAACGTTGTCGGTATAGCCTCTTTCTGTTGAAGTATAATAGACTCCGGTAGTACAGTTAAAGTCATTCTATCAAATAATAATAAATAATTTTTATTCCCAATAAATCCAGGTTCAACTATGAAACAAACTTCTGACTCTAATAAAAATCTAATTAAAAATATCACCAAAGAATTAACACAACCATTTATAGATCTTTTTCATTCCTCACGCGCATTGTGGGGCGTTAATCTTTCATATCTGCTTGAAGGATTAACTTACTTTGGAATGGTAGGATTGCTCGCAATTTTCTTCAATGATTTTATCGGACTAGATGATATTGATGCCGGGAGAATGGTTGGTTTCCAAACTGCAGGAATAACTCTTGCAATGCTTTTCCTCGGTGCAACTGTTGATTGGATTGGAATTAGAAAATCTTTTCTTATCTCTCTTTCTATAATGCTGGTCGGCAGAACATTATTAACTATTTCGCCTGAAATGGGTCCAACAGGCTTATGGAATACGGCTCATATTTTTTCAATGCTGGGTATTCTTGGAATTATAATCGGTTACGGAATTTATCAACCTGCCGCTTATGCCGCAGTAAAGAAATTCACAACTCCTGCAACAGCAGCAATGGGTTATGCAATGCTTTATGCAATTATGAATCTTGGCGGATTTCTCCCCGGTTTGATTTCTCCGCCCGTGAGAAAAGCTGCCGGTATAACAGGAGTTTTTTGGGTATATGTTGTTTTAACAGTAGTTGGAATAATTGTTGTTTTCTTCATTCTTTCCAAAAAAGTAGTGCAGAAAGCAATAGATAATAGTAGTCAAGAAACAAAAGAGAAGATTGCAGAGGATAAAGAAAAAGAAGATGCTATGACTGCAAAAGAAAAACTTGCTTTTTACATTAAGAATTTCCCACTAAAAGATTTAAGATTTTTATACTTTATCTTCATATTAATTTTCGTTCAAACATTATTTGCACATAATTGGTTAACTCTTCCGCTTTATACCAGCAGAGCTTTTGAAGGATTTGTTCAGAATAATTTTGAATTTTTTGTAAACCTTAATCCTATTCTCATTTTTATTCTTGCCCCGATGGTAACTGCCTTAACATCGCAAAAGAATACATATACTATGATGATAATCGGAACGTTTGTTATGGCCGCTCCAACATTTTTGCTTGTCCTGGGTCCGAATATATATACATTGCTTGCATTTCTTTTTATAATGACTTTAGGTGAGGCTATGTGGCAGCCACGATTTTTACAATGGGTTGCCGAAATCGCCCCGAAGAATATGACCGGAATTTATATGGGAATAGGGCAATTTCCATGGTTCTTAACTAAAGTTATTACAAGCCT
The DNA here is from genome assembly GCA_022865965.1 of Ignavibacteriaceae bacterium. Taxonomy (GTDB): domain Bacteria; phylum Bacteroidota; class Ignavibacteria; order Ignavibacteriales; family Ignavibacteriaceae; genus JAGXRK01. The sequence continues at coordinate 883 of JALHTS010000655.1, read as the reverse complement.
TTATTCCGGATGGTTTTTAATGAATTACTGTCCAACAGATGTTCCCCCTTCCGAAATGAATACCGAAATGATGTGGTTCATTTATGGTTTGATTGCTATGATCACTCCTTTTGGATTATTACTTGCCCGAAAATGGATGATGAAAGGATTTAAGACAAAACATGAAGTTTAAACTGATTGGGTCGTAAAGACTAAGCATTAGGCCGGGGCTAAGAGATTAAAAGATTAATTATGTCTAATTATTTTTAGAATCTTTCTTAGCCCTTGCCTATATCTATTTTAACCTTTCTCTTACACGACAATATTTAATTAAAATATAATCAGTTGAATTCCATTATCTTTGCGATTGATATTATCCCGTATAATGAAAAAACTAAAAGATAGACTAAAAAACGAAAGTCCATTACTTTCCTGGATTCTGCTAATAATTCTTGCATTCATCTGGGGAAGTTCATTCATTCTGATAAAAAAGGGATTGGATTCCTTTTCATCACTGCAGGTCGGAACAATCAGAATATCTTTTGCTTTTATAGTAATGCTACCTTTCGCTATCAAAACTCTGAGCACTGTTTACAAAACGTACTGGAAGAAAATCTTAATCATCGGCTTTTTTGCAAATTTCTTTCCGGCAATTCTTTTCGCAGCTGCGGAAACAGGCATTAGCAGTTCACTTGCAGGAATTCTTAATGCATTAACTCCCATAATGACTTTATTAGCAGGAGTGCTTTTTTTCAGTACAAAGATAAAAAGTTTACAATTACTTGGTCTGGTTATTGGTTTTATTGGATCATTTTCCTTAAGTTTTATTAATAGTGTTGGCGGTCTAGGAGAATTTAATCACTATGCCCTCTTCGTTGTTCTAGCCACTATAATGTACGGTTTT
>JALHTS010000654.1 GCA_022865965.1 Ignavibacteriaceae bacterium | reverse complement strand
TAATTTTTTCATAAATAAGCTGATCGATATCAACTTTATCTTTTTGTGATTTTGTTAGTATCATTTATTTTTTTTAATAATAAATCTCTGTATGAAGCTCTTATTTGATTATCCGTTTTTAGATCCAAAACTTTTATCATTATTGCAAATCTCTTCTCAGCATCTTTTAATCCATTTACAACAATGGTTTCAAGTTCAATGAACGAGCCCAATCCTTTCACTTTATCTAAATGAATTCGTGTGTCATTGTATAAATACAATTCGCGGATTTTTGAAACTGTATTTTCAGTATTCAAAAACTTAATGAAGAATTTTTCATGATTTCCTTCAGCTAATTTAACCAATTTAAAATCAGACCAGCGTTTTTGAGATTTTTCATTTCTCAAATAATAAATCAAACTCGATTTACCATTTTCTATCCTCAGCTTAAGTAATCCCTTATCAACAGCATAATAAACATCCTTCTGAATTAAAACTTCTTTTAATTCTATTCTATGCTGTTTTAATTTTTGTCTCACGTCTTTTAGCGAGTCAAGTTTAATTTTTATTTCAAGGTTTCTCGGCATTACGTTTTATCTTTTTTATAGATATGAAGAACTTCTCTTCCTCTTCTTGGTTTAATGGAATTAATATTTTTCTCAGAAAGTTCTAAAGTAAGAAATTCAGAAAAAATATTTTTAGTTTCATCTTCATCAATTCCGAACGGCGGACCGCCTTCTCTTTTTTCTACCGGAAAAAGAATAAACACAAATCTTCCGCTATCGTTTAATAATGAAAAAATTGTCTTTGCATATTCTCTTCTTCTAATGGGATCGAAGGAACAATAAGTTACATAATCAAATATATAATCATACCTGGTTTCAAAATTTTGTGGAAGATTAAAAATATCATCTATAATAAAATTTATTTTCACGTCATTTTTGTCTGCAATTGTTTTAGCAAATTCAACTGCTTTTTCAGAAAAATCCACAGCACAAACATTCAAACCGTGTTTGGCTGCAGCAACCGCATCATAACCTTTTCCGCATCCCGCAACTAACAATGAACTTTTGAATGTGAAGAATCCTTTATTAAGTAAATCAATAAAAATGGGCGTTGGCGTTTTCAAATCCCATAAATCAAGGTTTTCTTTGTATTGTTGATCCCAGAACTCAGAATTATTAATATTATCCATCATTTAAATAACTACAAAAAATTACATTGATATTTTTTAAACTATCCGTATTTTAACACTAAAAATAAGAATACATTATGAGAAGAATAATATTTTCACTCACTTTATTGATAATTATTCCATTTGCCAGCATAAATTCTCAAGGCATTGGTGAACTTGCACCGGAAAAACCGCTTGAAATTTTTCCTGATAATACATGGGGAATGGATATTATGTTTGGTGAAGCCGGATTTGGATTAGGCACTTTTTATCGTAAACAACTTTCTATGAAATGGACTGTATTTGCAGATTTTTCTATTTCCGAAGCCAAAGATGAAAGGGAGTTTGAGTATTATGATATTTTTGGACAATCATTTATTCTCGGTAAGAAGAATCGTGTTTTTGCTATACCAATTAATTTAGGGTTGCAATACAGACTTTTTGAAAATGTAATTTTTGATAACCTTAGACCTTATATAAATTTTGGTATTGGGCCAACCTTAGCTTTAACTACACCTTATGAAGAAGAATTTTTTAGCGCATTTTCATATGCACAAACAAAAACTGCCTTAGGAGGTTATTTAGGATTCGGTGCAAATTTTGGTTTGGATAAATCCAGTTTAATCGGTTTGAACTTCAGATATTACTACACTCACTTCTTTGATGAGGGCGTTGAAAGCTTATACGGCAGATACAAGAAAAATATTGGAAGCTTTTTTGTTACGTTAAATATTGGATTGATGTACTAAGGATCACTTCCACTTAATAGTACAACCAATTGAATAAGTTTCAGGAACAGAAACCTCTTTGGAGGAAAGAATTTCATTTAAAGCTTCTCTTAAATACTTGCTTTTAACTTTTTGTGGTTCCTGCCAGTTGTCATCAATCTTTCCCTGATAAACTAATTTTCTGTTTTCATCAAACACAAAAACTTCCGGTGTATGTGTTGCATCATAAGCTCTTGCAAGGGATTGATCTTCATCATATAAATACGGGAAGTTAAAACTTTTTTCTTCTGATCGTATTTTCATTTGCTCAAATGAATCTTCAGGATATTTTACGGCATCATTCGAACTGATTGCTATTATCTGAACTCCTTTATCAGTATAATCATTTTGAATTTCT
>JALHTS010000653.1 GCA_022865965.1 Ignavibacteriaceae bacterium | reverse complement strand
TTATGAAAACATTTAAGAAAAAGATACTGATATTTTTTATTGCTTTAAGCGGATTATTATTATCAGGATTTTTAGCCAGCCAAACAGATATATATTTTGAAATTGCAAAAAACCTTGAATTGCTCGGTAAAGTTTATAAGGAGATATCATACAATTATGTTGATGATATTGATCCGAAAGAATTTATGCGCGCCGGAATTAAAGGAATGTTAGGCACTTTAGATCCTTATACAATTTTTGTAGATGAAACAAAGCAACAAGACATAGATTTGATGACTAATGGAAAATATGGTGGAATCGGTGTTTCGATTGGAGTGCGTGGTGATGATGTTACAATCATTGAAGTTATCGGAGGCTATTCAGCTCAGAAACAGGGAATTAGAGTTGGTGATGTTATAATAGAAGCAGGTGGCGTTTTAATTAATCCTCAAAATGCGGAAAAGATTTCTTCTATTGTCAAAGGAGAACCCGGTACTTATGTCGATCTAAAAATTCTCCGTCAGGATTCGCAGGACACATTATTGTTTAGCATTATTAGAGAAGAGATAGTTATTAGAAATGTTACATTCGCTGACTTCTATCCTTCAAACAGTAATAATGTCTACATAAAACTTTCTAACTTTAGCAGAACAGCCGGTGATGAACTGCGTAATTCCCTGAAGAATTTGTCTCAGAAAAAAAATATTGAATCGATTACTCTTGATCTTCGTAGTAATCCGGGCGGATTGCTTGATGTTGCTGTTGATGTTTGCGAAAAGTTTTTGATAAAAGACCAGCTTGTGGTTTCAACTAAAGGCAGAGATGAAACTAGTCTTAAAAAATATTTTGCACAGGAACAACCGATAGCCGGTAAGGAAAAATTAGTTGTATTGATTAACGGAAGCAGTGCATCCGCTTCTGAAATTGTTGCAGGTGCAGTTCAGGACCACGATAGAGGATTAATTATCGGGACTCAATCTTTTGGAAAAGGGTTGGTTCAGACAATAATTCCTCTAACTACTAATACTTCACTGAAAATTACTACAGCAAAATATTATACACCAAGCGGAAGATGCATTCAGAAAATAGATTATTCAAAAAATAACCTGATTATTGTTAATGCTGATTCACTTTTATTGGATCCTTATGAAACAGATAATCAGAGAATAGTTTATTCTGCAGGAGGAATAACGCCAGATTCTACTGTGGAATTAGATATTACAAGTGAACTTACTCAGCAGCTTTTAGCCAAAGGATTATTTTTCTCATTTGCAGACAATTATTATTATGAAAATACGGATATTGATTTCAAAAATATCAGTGAGCAATCCTTATTAAATAAATTTAATGACTATCTTAAAGAAAAGAATTTTGTTTATAAATCTTCTCTTCAAAAACGGATATGTGAAATAGTAGAAGGATTAAAAAAAGATGATGGTGAAAATGAAGTAAAGGAAGCGTTAATAAACTTAAACCATCAGCTTGAAAATTCTTTGAACAAAGAGATTTTGCAAAATGCTAAGGAGATTCTTATAGAATTAAAATCGGAATTAGCCAGCAGATATTTTGGTTATGAAAAGAGTGTTGAAGAAAGACTTAGGTATGATAAACAAGTTAAAGTTGCGCTTGATTTATTTAATAACGACAATACTTTTAACAAGCTACTAAATAAGCTTTAACATATTTTAATATAGATGAAGAGAACCCAAGTAATCTACAACTGTAATCCGCTTTATAAGATGTGTCCTTCATGCAGAGGAATAGGCTTGTTGCGTAAATCCCACGCACGAAACTTAACCGAGAAGATGATTAAAAAAATCACTTTCTTTAATATTTATCGTTGTAAGGAATGTGGCTGGCGGGGATATCTTTCTAACTTTACCCTTACTACAAAATCGATAAAAATATTTTTTCTTTACGTCATAATTTTCTTGATAACTGCATTTATTGTTTCCAGACTATTGAGATTTTTTGTTTGAGAAAGTAAATTATTAACGTAAGAATCGGCTAAGTATTATAAACTTCAAAAAAAAAGCTAACATATTTTCAAGTATCAAATCAAATATTTACTTAAATTATTTATTAAGATATCAGATTTTATTTAATAAATAAATATTCATTAAAACAATTGAAAGGCTGAAATGAAAAGAATAGACCAAAGCCTAATATTCATTTTCTTGATGTTATTCGCTTCAACGGCAATTGCACAAGTTAGTTATGAAATTCGTCATGATACTGTTGCATCGGGAGCCGTATTTGAATTGGACGAATCGATGGAATCACCTATAGTTTTTGGTGATGAACCAAAAGTTATGGGCAGAAAGCTCGATCCGTTTTACGAAAAAATGTCATTTTACTTGGATCCTGCAGGTAGAGAAGTGTTCGAACCGGTTTACATTGAAGACACAAATATTCCTGCAAGCGTGAATGCAACTGGCGATAATGCTTTGCTCCTCCAAAAATATAATGTATCACTGGCTAACAATATCATTCCTCCTGATCCAACCATAGCAGTAGGGCCAAATCACGTTATAGTTCTAACAAACAATAATAATGGAATTTTTATTTACGATAAGAATGGTAATTTACTTAGGAACGTCAGCCCAACCCAGCTTTATTCAGGCATATGGCCAAGTCAGGAAGGTGATCCACAGATTATTTATGATCATTATGAAGGCAGATGGGTTATTGTTTTTATGCAAATTGATGAGGGTGCACAGTTAGCTGGCGATCTTATAGCTTATTCAGATGATGATGATCCATTTGGCACCTGGTATACTTATAGATTACCATCAGAATATTGGGGTGATTTTCCGCAAATCGGTTTCGATCATCAAGGAATATATATTGCAACAAACGCTTGGTCCTTTACCGGGTCATTCCGATATTCTCAGGTGAAAATTTTGTCCAAAGAAGAATTATATTCAAGTAATGGTGGACAAATTACTTTTACTACTTTGTATGATATCACAATTCCGGGGTCTGGCAGCAAAGCATGGAATGTCAGACCATCATTTCAGTATTCAATTTCAGATGTTCATTACCTTTTATGGGCTTCAGGCGGTTCAGCCAATTTTTACGGTTTATATAAATTGAGTAACCCTGTAACGGACCCTGTTTTAACTGGAGACCCAATCTTGGTAGCTGATTATTATTCCACGCCTAATGCCGTTCAGCTTGGAGGAGAGGAGGCAATTGAGTCTGGAGGAAGCGATATTAAGAATGCACCGATCTATAGAGATGGGTATCTTTATGCGGCACACTCCACAGGAAATCAACAAGGTACACAAGCAAATATCAGATACTTTGTAGTTAATACGGTTTCAGAATCGATTCTTGAATTTGCTGAAATTGGTGCAGAAAATTATTATCACATTTATCCTTCATTAGCTGTAGATAAAGATCATAACATATTGATTACTTGTTCCCGCTCTGCTACTACTGAATATGTTGGATCTTATTATTTCGCCAAAAGAGTCTCTGATCCTCCCGGACTGAGTGATGCATATACATTACAAGAGGGTTTAGCTTACTATTTTCAAGATTTCGATTATGGTAGAAATCGATGGGGTGACTACTTGGGAATATTTATAGATCCTAC
>JALHTS010000652.1 GCA_022865965.1 Ignavibacteriaceae bacterium | reverse complement strand
TTGTGAGATATTTACCTTTTACAAGTTTTTCTTTCAATAAGGTTAATTCATTTTCTCGTTCCGGTTCTATTCCCACAATCTGAGCAACCTTTGTTACTTTTTCAAAAGAGATCAAAGAAAACGTTTCAAATCTTTTTACTGTATGTTCAATTCCTTCAATCTGATTTATTTGATCAACCTTCTCATCTTCAAGAATAATACTTTCTTCAAGTGATCTTTTCTCCCAATAGTCCTTTCCCTGAACCTGGATATAGCCTGTATACATTCTTACAGAAGAATCAATCATATAATCATAATAGCCTGTCTGCATTGATCTCATCAGCAAAGCAAGTATAACGGCAAAGAACACCGATGCGGCTGCTATCAGAGTTCGTCTTTTATTTCTCCAGAGATTACGCCATGCAAGACTAAAATATGTAAACATTTATCACCTCACGCGTTTCATATTTTGTTCTGAGAAAAATGAAGTCTCAACTTTGTAATTAAACTGAATAGTTGAGTATTCCATAATTGTTTTGTTACCGGGTTTATCTTCAGGAATCATTTCCCAATAAGTTAAAATATTTCTTCCTCCCATTTTTTTCTCTTTGCTGCCGATAAAATATTTTACCAGGTAGCCATCTTCATCGTAGTAATCCGTTTTTATCTGCAGATAAGAATTTTTAGAAATCCAGGTGATGATCTTTCCCCACACAACTCCGGCTTCGGGCTTAGGAATCATTTCAACTTTATAACAATCATAACCGGATATTTTTTCTTCACCGATCAATTTATGGTGATAATCATTCACAACAGAAGACTGACGAACAAGATCATCATTTGTAAAATCTGATCCCATCCATGATTGAAGCATCATTGACGGAGGAATTTTGATAACTCTTTGTGCTGATGGCAGCCAGTTCCACACTTCATTTTTTCTTTTAAGTGTTACAGAACCTTTGTCGCGAGCCGGTTCAGTTATATAGATCATTGCGAAATCGGGTTCAAGAGCCCAAATTTTCATTCCTATTGTACGAGACCAATTCGGTTTTTCTATCGTCATTTTAAGCTCTGAATAGCTGCTGTTTGAACGCATTAGTTCATCAGCTTTTTGAATTATCTCTTTGCCGGTTTGTGCGTGGGAAGTTGAGAATAAAAGTGCAATAATAATTAATAGATTTTTCATTTTATTTCCTCTTCTCGATTGAAAGCATTAACCACATAGAAATTTTAAAACTATGTGACCTTATGTGTCTATGTGGTTCAAGTATCTTCATTATCAAACAAATTGTCTAATCAATAACTTCTTAACCGTTTCTGCCGGAAAGGATTTCGGATCGAGCATACAGTGCAACTGAATTCCATCCATAACAGCTGCAAAATAACGCATCATAAACTCGGGATTCGCCTCTCCTTTGCTCCTGAAATATTCTGTTAATCCTTCCATATATGGTTTGCCGGCTTCCATCATTTTATCGTATACCATTGCCATAACGTCGGGTTGAACAAAAACAGAGAAGTACAATTTCCAGTAGTATGGTTTTTCCAACACGAGATCAATCCCGACGTTTATGAAATTGACTATATCATCTTGTGTAAATTTCCTATCCGGTTTTAAAGGCATAAATTCACACATCAGGTTTTCCATCATTCCTATCATTAATTCATTCAGCATATCCTCTTTACTTTTGAAGTAGTTATACATCAATCCTTTAGATATACCTGCTGTTTTTGCAATTGAACCAACCGTTGCAGAATGATAACGCTGCTTGGCGAAAACCTCGAGAGCCGCATCCAGAATCCTTTGGCGACTTCCTTTTCTCATTACTTCGAATTGTTCTTTTGTTCTTGGCATATTATTGACTGAACGTTTATTCAAAGATAAATAGTTAGAATTTATTTGTCAATAGGTGTTTTTTAAGCGGTTTATAATTGTGATGGAGGGCTAAGACTCAGAACTCACATCCGAGGATGCTTAAAATAAATAGCATAAGAAATATTAAAGATAATTTATTGTATAAAGTTTATTACCAACTTGAATATTCTGTATATGAATTTTAACTTTTAGCAGATTTTAAAAAAATTATGTAAAGGAAATTTTTTATGGCTGATAGCTTAATTGCTCACGTTGAAATTCCATCAACAGATCTTGACAGATCAAGAGATTTTTATCAAACGGTATTAGGATGGGAGTTTAAACCATTTGGTAATGATTATCTGTTGTTTAATAATCACAAAGGAACGATGGCAGGTTTGAGAAAAGTTGACAAAGTTGCTAAAGGCGATTCAACAGTTTTTCATGTTAATATTCCTGATATCGATTCAATTTTAAAAAGAGTTAAAGACAGCGGCGGAGCAATTTCACGAAACAAAACAGTAATTCCGGCTATGGGCTGGTATGCTTTGTTTGAAGATCCAGATGGAAATATTGTAGGACTGTATCAAAAGGGCTGAAAACACATCTACAGTTAGTGGACTATTAATGATAGGATGATTGATTGAATGGCTGAATGAAATAATACTATTAAAAGATTAATCAATCAGCCATTCATCCAACTTATCTACTGCAGGTAGATCATTTTTTATTCTGTTTCAACAATTCTATATGAATGTTCAATTGGCATTGCTTTCTGAAGCATTGCCGTCACACTGCAATATTTTGTCATTGAAAGTTCTATTGCTCTCTCAACATCTTTTACCTGAATATTCTTTCCGTAAAAAACAAATTCAATGTGCATTTTTGTAAAAACCTGCGGGTGTTCTTCCGCCGAATCTGCTGTTATATTTATTTCAAAATTATCAAGTTTAATTTTTTTCTTCAAAAGGATGCTTGCAACATCGCTTCCCGAACAACCGCCCAGACTTAACATTAGTAATTCCTTGGGACGAATGCCGGCATTACTTCCACCAAAATTTTCAGGACCATCCATAGGGATCCAATTATTAGAATCGGTTTTGCCGACAAATGTTATTCCCTGAACTTGTTTAATAAATGCTTTTTTGGTTGCCATTTTATTTCTCCGCTATAATAAATAATTAAAAAATTTTCGCCTGGTTTGATGAATTCCATAAAACATCGATTCAAATTTGCAAAATATTATCATTACTCTGAAAAAAAAGGTTGTGTAATAGTTGCAATTAGATGCAAAACAGCCTCTATTATTACTTGCCAATTACAAATCGATTCTTTTTGACTTTGATTAAAATTAATTGCAAATTTCATTTAGAAATTTTACTCTACTCCGAGAGGGTTAGAAGCTAGAGTTTAGTTACCGTTTCTTTCCCATTCCGCCATACCGAATACTCTCCCGAAGCAGAAATGTTGATATTAAATATTTCTAATTCAATCATTTCATTTGGAGGTTTCTATGTTATTTAAGAAAGTTCTTATTGCTGTTATTATTTCCCTTAGCACAATAGTTATCTTACTTAGTGGTTGTGCTAAAGATTCCCAAGACCAGAAGGAAGTGCCCATCACTACAAATTCTGATGACGCATTAAAATCATTTTTAAATGGTCGTGATGTGTTCGAAAAATTAAAATTTCCTCAAGCGGCTGAATTGTTTGATCAAGCTATTGCACAAGATAAGAATTTTGCAATGGCTTATTTGTACCGTGCAAGTTCAGGAGGTGGCTATAAGATTGCTAGAGAAAATATGTCAAAGGCCGTAGAGCTACTTGATAAGGTATCGGAGGGTGAAAAGCATCTGATACTATATAATAAAACGCTTTTTGATAATGATGGTGTAAATCAAAAACAAGAACTCGACAGTCTATTAAATCTTTTTCCAGATGATAAAAGAGTACAAAACTTAGCTGGCGTCTATTATTATTCAATACAAGATTATCCGAACGCTCTTAATCATTTTAAGAAAGCTGTTGCTATCGATAGCAACTTTGCTCCAAGCTATAATACGCTAGGTTATGTAAATGTAAGTATGGAAAACTTTGCTGCAGCCGAAGAATCCTTCAAAAAATATTTGGAATTAATTCCCGATGAAGCAAATCCATATGATTCTTATGCTGAATTGCTATTAACACAAGGTAGATATGATGAATCGATAGAACAGTATAACAAAGCAATACAAACTGATCCGGAATTTGTAACTGCTCTGGTTGGTATTGGAAATAACTATATATTTAAGGAAGATTATAATAAAGCAAGAGACTATTACCAGCAATATTATGATAAATCATTTAATATAAATCAAAAATTGGACGCACTGTGGTGGAAAGCTGTTTCCTATATTCACGAGGGTAATATTGTGGATGCAATTAAAGTGTTTGATGAGCGATCTAAATTAGCTTTTGAGAATAACTTCCCGACTGCCGGTATTACCGGTTATAGATTTTCAGGTTGGACATTAGCGGACAATGGTAACATTAATGAAGCTGAAAAATATTTCAATAAAGCTTTTGATTATATCAAGTCATCCGAAATGAGCGATGCTGACCGCAAGGCTTATGAAATTTATGTAGGTCTTGATCGTTGCTATCTCCAAACTTTGAAAAAAGACATTAAGGGGACAGAGAAAAATTTAGATAAACTTAAACAAATTGTTGATAAGCGCCAAGAATCTACTGAAATTGAATTGCTAAACTTCATTACCGGGTTTTTACAATTCTATAAAGGAAATAATGATTTAGCTTTGCAATATTTTCAAAAAATAGGAGAAGGAAATCCTTACTTTTGGTATTGGGAAGCAA
>JALHTS010000651.1 GCA_022865965.1 Ignavibacteriaceae bacterium | reverse complement strand
TAAATCGAAAGTTAAGTTATCTAAAAAGAAAGGAACGTTCCTTAAAAAACAAAATGAACTTGATAAATTTTATTCCGATAAAAAGCTTGGTGCTTTTGTAGAAAATGGTAAAACCATATTTAGAATTTTCACTCCGACTGCAGAAAAAGTTAGTCTTGTAATTTTTAATACAATTGAAGATGAAAAAGGTAAAGAATATGAAATGAGCAGAGATGAGAACGCTGTTTGGGAAATTGATCTTGAAAGTGAATTATATGGGACATTCTACGCATTCAAGGTTAAACATAAAAGTAAAAAAGCCGTTTTATGCCTCGATCCTTATGCAAAAGCTGTTGCAAGCCTCAATACATATTTCACTCCTCGTAAGAGCATTATTGTAAAAGAAAGTGATTACGATTGGGAAGGCGATGAATGGATTCAAATGGATTGGCACGATTTAATAATTTATGAAATGCACATTCGTGATATGACCGAACATCCTTCATCGGGAGTTAAAGAACGCGGAACTTACAAAGGACTAATTGAAAAAGGGAAAACCGGCGGAATTGATTATATCAAATCACTTGGTGTAAATGCTGTCGAACTTCTTCCCGCTCAGGAATTTGCAAACATTGAAATTCCATTTAAGAAAGAAATGAGAGGAAAGAAAAACACATGGAATCCTTATGAAAGAAATCATTGGGGATATATGACTGCAGCTTTCTTTGCACCTGAAAGTTTTTATTCTGAAAATGTCCGTGAAATAAAATGGAATGAATGGAACGGCGCGGATGCCAGATCAGTGAATGATTTTAAGGATATGGTAAAAGCATTTCATAAAGAAGATATTGCTGTGATCATGGATGTTGTGTATAATCATCTTTCGGAATATGAATTTGGAAATCTAAAAGAAATAGATAAAGAATATTATTTCCGATTGGATGCAAAAGGTGATTTCATCGCAGAAAGTTATTGCGGCAACGATTTGAATACAGAAAGACCAATGATGCGCCGCTTAATTGTTGAAAGTGTTCTTTACTGGATGAAAGAATATCATATTGATGGATTCCGTTTTGATCTTGGTAAATTAATTGACTGGGAAACAATTGAAACCATAATGTACGAAGCAAAAAAAATCAATCCCGATGTGGTTTTTGTTTGCGAACCCTGGGGAGGAGGATACGATCCCGTAGGATTTTCCTTACGCGGATGGGGAAGCTGGAATGATCAGATTCGTAACGGAATTAAAGGTGAAAATCCAAATGACGGGCACGGCTGGTTATTCGGAAAGTGGTACAACAACAATTCTCCGGAACGAATAAAAAGTTATGTGAATGGGACTCTTGTTAAAGATCAATACGGACTTTTTCAAAAGCCAGAACACGCAGTTAATTATCTTGAATCCCACGATGGTTATACTTTTGGTGATTTTATTAGAATCGGACTTGGTGATGTTAGAACAGATAAAGTAATTAAAGATGTTGATAAAAATGCTGTACTCACACAAACTCAATTAAAACTGAACAAACTCGGTGCATTGTTTTTGTTTACTTCGCGCGGAATAACAATGATTCACAGCGGACAGGAATTTGCACGCAGTAAAGTAATTCCTTTAAATATTAAAGAAGATGATCCGCACAAAGGAATGATTGATCATAACACTTATGACAAAGACAATGAAACAAACTACATAAATTATAATCATGCTCAGTTGAACAAAGATCTTCTGGAATATTATCAGGGATTGATTGAGATGAGAAAGACATTTGAATCGTTCCGCAGAGCAAAATATGATGATGTTGCTTTCTTTGATATAAAAGACAATCCGTTTGCTATAGGTTATTCAGTCAATTATAAAGATGAATCATTCCTAGTGTTGATGAATGCAAATACTAAAATGTCTGAAGAATTCATTTTGCCGGAAGGTAAATGGGATGTATTGGTTGATCCAGATAAAGCCGGAATAAAATCATTGGGTAAAGTAAAAGATAAGATTCTTGTTAAATCATCAACGGGATATGTACTGAAGAAGAGATAAACTTATTTAGTTCAATTTGATTAAGTTAAGGTTTCACTGCATATACAAACGATTCTGGACAAGTCAGAATGACGGAAAGAACTTCATAAAAGCTTTATAAATAAAGTGTTCATCAAAACATTAAATAATTATGTGTCATTCCGGCGACACCGTTTTAAAGGGGGAGTCCGGAATCAGCCAAATAGAGATGAATGATAAAATCTTTGCTGTATATATAATGGCTAATGACAGGCCAACATTATATGTGGGCATGACTAACAATTTAGTTCGCAGAGTATATGAACATAAAATTAACTTCAATCCCAATGCATTTACAGCAAGATATAAACTTCATAAGTTAGTTTACTATGAATTTATAGATAATGTTGAGTGGGCGATTATTCGAGAGAAACAAATCAAGAATATGTCAAGAAAAGAAAAATTAGAACTGATTGAGTCATTTAATCCGGGATTTCATGATTTGTATGATCGATTCCGGATAAACCGGAATGACTGCCAAGGATAATATAAGTATCGGATTATCGCTGTATATTAGCTAAAGATAAAAAAAAATTATTATCATTAAACTAAATGTCATTCCGGCGAGTGAAACGAGTCCGGAATCAGCATAGCTTAAATGGAAGAAAAAGTCTTTGCCACAAAGTATATTTAAGAACAAAAAGAAATAGATTAAGGTGAATTTATGAAAACTTATTTACTCTATTTCATACAATTCTCGATTTTGTGTATAACACTTAATGCACAAACCAAATTTCAAACTGGCTCACCCGAATGGCTTGTAAATAAATTCTTTGCCGAACAAAGTTTTCCGGATAAAGCTTCATTTTTTGTTGATGAAATGATGAGTCAGACGGATTATCCTTCCATTGGTGAAGAACTTAAAGGAGAAGC
>JALHTS010000650.1 GCA_022865965.1 Ignavibacteriaceae bacterium | reverse complement strand
TGATATAAAAGCCGGTGGTAAATTCAGTGAATGTCACTTCATTGAATTTATGGCTTGTCCGGGAGGCTGTATCGGAGGTGGCGGACAGCCCATTCCAACTACAGAAGATATTCGTAAATTAAGAGCAAAAGCTATTTATGACGAGGATAAATCTTTACCTGTAAGAAAATCTCACGAAAACAGACACGTTGTTGAAATTTATAATGAGTTCTTAACAGACGGACCTTGCGGACATCTTTCACATAAACTTCTTCATACTCATTATGTGAAAAGAGGGAAGTACATAGCTTAATTTCTTTTTGTAAGTAAGGCAGATGTTAGCTAATAGCATTTGCCTTTTTTATTTTTGATTAGAAAATCAATGAGAATTATATGTTAAATCTCGTTCCGTCGTGGGCTCGTCATTACGAAGAATTCTGGATGACAATCCGGAGAAGAAACATTTGGTTTATAAAACTTCGTTATGCTGCAGTTGTAATGCTTGTGTTTCTTCTGTTCGGTGCCGAATATATCCTGAAGATTGAACTTTCAGGTACACAGCTTACTTTAATAATAGTAATAACCTCTTCAATACTTGTTTACAACGGAATATTCCATTTTATTAGAAAATATCTTAAGTCCGACCCCGCAAAATTTAATCCGCTCCATTTATCGTTCTTTCAGATAATATTTGATTTAAGTGCCCTGATGCTGCTTGTGTATTACACCGGCGGAATTGAATCTCCCTTGTACATGCTTGCCGTATTCCATATGATCATCGGAAGTTTAATACTTCCGGGATTTATTATCTATACAATAGCTGCGGCTGTAGTTTTTTGTTTTGCTTTTATTTCTTTCGGTCAACATTTGGGAGCAATTCCACATCATGAATTAGCCGGGCTCTTGAATGTAAACTTAACTGGCGATTTGAATTACATTATTGCTTTTAATATTGTTTTTACATTCGTGATATTTACGAGTGTTCTTCTTGCTAACAAAATAGCGAAGCAGCTTTATAAACAGGAACAAGATTTGGTTGAATCTCTATATAAAATAAATGCTGCTGAAGCTGAAAAACAAAAGTACATTATGGGAATTGTTCATGAGATTAAAACTCCCTTAGCTGCTGTTCAAGCCTATCTTGATCTTATTCTCCAGAAATTTTTAGGTCCACTTGATGAAGTAGTTGAAGAAAAATTAAAACGTGCAAAAAGAAGATCCGATGAAGCAATTGAACTGATCAACAGTATTCTTAAAATATCTAAAATGAAATTGCTTGATTCAATAGCTTATGAAAGCATGATGATTGATGTGGTTATCCAAACAACCGTTGATCATCAAATGGTAAATGCAAAAGCAAAGAATGTTTCAATTATGTTTCGTGATGAAAGAAAAGAAAAAATTCCGATTTATGGTGATAGTTTTTTAATGCAAATTGCAATATCGAATCTAATCAACAATGCTATTAAATATGTAGATTTTGAAGGAATTATTGAAGTTACTCTTGCAAATAAAGACGATGATTTGATAATAAATGTTTGTG
>JALHTS010000090.1 GCA_022865965.1 Ignavibacteriaceae bacterium | reverse complement strand
TTTCTAAATCAAAATTATCATTCGGTCCATACATATTTGTCGGCATTACAGAATAAAAATTTGAACCGTATTGCCTGTAATAGCTTTCACATAATTTTATTCCTGCAATTTTAGCAACCGCATATGGTTCATTTGTATACTCGAGATAGTCCGATAGAAGATATTCCTCTTTAAGCGGCTGCGGTGCAAGTTTAGGATAAATACATGAGCTCCCGAGAAAAATAAGTTTTTCAACTTTGTTCTGGTATGAAGCGTGAATAATATTAGCTTCTATCATCAAATTATCATAAATAAACTCAGCACGGTAAGTGTTATTTGCCAATATTCCACCAACTTTTGCTGCGGCAATTATAACAACTTCAGGTTTTTCTGATTCCAAAAATTTATTAACATCTGATTGATTTCTAAGATCTAGTTTATTCAAATCTCTAATCAATAGATTGTTGTAATTTTCCTTTTGCAATTCTCTTGTAATTGCGGAACCTACCATTCCCTGATGTCCGGCAAGATATATCTTTTTATTTTTTGAATTGTTGCTCATTCTTACAAACCACAATAAAGTGAAAATTAAAAATCTAATTCCTCAATTTCTAATGCGATGAGTGGTGCTTTTTTTCTGAGGTATCATTTAGTTTTAGAATTAATTTATTCATTAACAACATTATTTATTCTTAAAAAATTCTGCTATTTTACTAACAACATATTTTATCTGATCATCGCTAAGTTCAGGATAAATTGGTAATGCAATAGATGTATCTGCTGCAAACTCCGAATTCGGGAAATCTCCTTTTTTACCATTAAGATTGGCAAAACATTCCTGAAGATGAAATGGAACAGGATAATAAATTTCTGTTGCTATTTCATTCTTTGTTAAGAATTCTCTTAAATCATCACGTTTTTCAACACGGATTATATATTGATTATAAATGTGATAATTTAATACTGTTGATGAAAGCTTTTCATAAACTGCTTTGGGAAGAAGAACTTTATTCTTTGAGTCAAATTTTGTTTTACCTGTTTCTTCGGCTAACCCGGCAGCAATAAACTGTTCATTATATTTTGCAGCATTCTTTCTTCTTTTCTTCGACCAAGAATTTAAGTGTGGAAGCTTTACGCTGATTACTACTGCCTGAATAGCATCTAATCTGAAATTCCCGCCAATAACTTTATGATAATATTTCGGTTCACCGCCATGAACTCTTTTTATAATTATTTTTTTTGCAAGCTCATCATCATTTGTGGTTACTAAACCGCCATCGCCGAAACAACCTAAATTTTTACTCGGGAAAAATGAAAAGCATCCAATGTCACCAATTGTACCAACACATCTTCCATCTTTATATTGTGTCCCGATTGCCTGTGCTGCGTCTTCAACTACATACAGATTATTTTTTTTGGCAATTTCCATAATTTCATCCATCTCCGCACTTTGTCCGTATAGATGAACGGGAATTACTGCTTTTGTTTTAGAAGTGATCTTCCTTTTAAAGTCATTCACATCAATATTAAAAGTAACAGGATCGCAATCAGTTAGAACAGGAACAGCATTTAATCTTGACACAACTCCGGCTGTTGCGAAAAACGAATATGTGGGAACGATTACTTCATCTCCCGGCTGAATATCTAGTGCCATTAAAGCAAGCAACAGGGCATCGGTTCCAGATGATATGCCAATTGCATGTTTTGTCCCCAGGTATTCGGCACAGGCATCTTCCATTTTTTTTACTTCTGGACCAAGAATAAAGTACTGTGACTCTGCAACTTTAATTATTGCTTCATCCAGTTCTTTCTTTAATGATTGATATTGCGGCTTAAGGTCTAATAACGGTACTTTCATAGATATCCTTTGAGAAATGTTTAATTAGAATTTTTATAATTATAAATCAGTCTGATAAATAAAGTCCTTATCAATCTCTTTGAACATTTTTGCTTGCAAATCTTTTTCAGAAACAATTGGAGTTTCAATCAGCCAATCAATGTTTAACTCGGGATCATTGTAGATAATCGCTCTTTCATGTTCTTTATTATAAAACTGAGTGCATTTATAAGAAAAGATTGCCTCATCGGAAAGCACAGAAAAACCATGGGCAAATCCGGGAGGAATCCAAAGCTGCAGATGATTTTCCTCGGATAATTCTGCCGCATAATATTTGCCAAACGTAGGCGAACCAAATCGTATATCAACAGCTACATCTAAAACCCGACCTAAAATAACCTGACAAAGTTTACCTTGTGCTTTTTCACCAATCTGATAATGTAATCCCCGAATAGTTGATTTTATAGATTTAGAAATATTATCCTGAACAAAATTTAAATTAAGTCCTACGTCTTCGTATATCTGCTCATTAAAAGATTCGAAAAAATATCCTCTGCTGTCGCCGAAAACTTTAGGTTTAATTAGAAGCAGCCCCTGAATGTTAGTTTTTTCTGTTTCCATGTTCGTTTAAGCGATTAACTTTCTTTATAAATTTTTTCTAAATAATCTCTGTACATTGAGTTTGGAATAGAATCAAGAAGTTTTCTGAACTGATTCTTGTTTATAAATCCTTTATGAAAAGCAATTTCTTCAACGCAAGCTACCTTTAAACCTTGCCTGTCTTCGATTACTCCAAAAAAGTTTGATGCCTGCAGTAAAGCTTCGGGAGTTCCTGTATCAAGCCATGCAACGCCTCTTCCAATTTTTTCAACATATAATTCGTCATTGGCAAGGTATGCTTTATTTACATCCGTAATTTCCAATTCACCTCTTGCGGAAGGTTTAAGATTTTTAGAAATATTAACAACCTTATTATCATAAATATATAATCCCGGCACTGCATAATTTGATTTCGGATTGTATGGTTTTTCTTCAACGGAAATTGCTTTACCATTCTGATCAAATTCAACAATACCATACCTTTCAGGATCATTCACCTGATAACCAAATATTACAGCACCATTTTCCAATTTCATAGCATCATAAAAAAATTGAAGATTGCCATAAAAAATGTTATCGCCAAGAATTAGTGTTGCCTTGTCATCGCCGATAAATTTTTCACCGAGAATAAATGCTTCCGCAATTCCGTTTGGAGCTTTTTGAACTTTGTATTGAATGTTCAATCCAATTTGTGAACCATTATTGAATAACTGTTTATATAGCGGAATAGTTTCTTCATTAGAAATTATTAGAACATCTTTTATTCCACCAAGCATAAGAATAGATAAAGGATAATAGATAAGCGGCTTATCGTAAATAAGTGATAATTGCTTGCTGTAAACTTTTGTTATTGGATAAAGGCGCGAACCGGAACCTCCGGCAAGAATAATTCCTTTCACAAAAACATCCTATTTTTAATTAATAATAACGCAAATATAAAAAGATTATTGCAAAGGTTACGAGGTAATTAAAGCAGTTTTCCGCTTAAAATTAAGAGAGCTACGGTAAAATAAATTATAAGTCCTGTTACATCTACAAGGGTTGAAACGAGTGGGGCAGATGAGGCTGCGGGATCTATACCAAATTTTTTAAGAATAAACGGAAGCATTGACCCAGCGATATTTCCCCAAAGCACAATTCCAACTAAAGAAATACCAACCGTTAAGGCGATTAAGGATAAATAAGATTCTATGGCAGTTGAAAATTGTGCAATCACTATAACCTGACAGAAACCTATTAAACCAAGAACCAATCCCATAGCTAATCCGGAAAAAATTTCTCTGCGCATAATATGCCACCAATCAACAAGCCTAATTTCGCCCAGTGCCATCGCACGCACTACAAGAGTGGCTGCCTGTGAACCGGAATTACCTCCGCTAGAAATAAGCATTGGAACAAATAATGCAAGGGCTGCAACTTTCAATAATTCACCCTCAAAAAATCCCATTGCAACAGCAGTTAGAGATTGACCGATCAGAAGTAATGAAAGCCAGGGAACTCTCTTTTTAATTATTGCCAGAACGGGTAAATCGGGATACGGTTCGTCAAGAGCTTCAATAGCAGAAAGTTTGTGAATATCTTCGGTTGCTTCTTCTTCAGCAACATCAAGAACGTCGTCCACAGTTACTATTCCCAAAAGTATTCCCAATTTATCAACAACCGGAAGTGCAACTCTATCATATTTTTTAAACAGTTCGACTGCTTCTTCTTGATCAGCATTAACGTTTAATGCTACAAAGTTTTCTATCATCAATTCACGAACCGGAGAGACCAATGGTGCAAGTAAAAACTCTCTTATTTTAACATCATCAATTAACTTCCCCTTTTCATCAATAATGTAAACTATGTTTAGAGTTTCTTTATCCTCTCCATGAATTCTTATATAATCTAAAACCTGTTGAACCGTCATATCCGGCTTAACAGCTATATAATCCGGTGTCATCAATCTGCCGACACTGTTTTCTGGATAGCCGAGCAGAGCATTTGCAATTGTTCTTTCTTCGTGTGAGAGAAGTTGAATCAACTGTTTTGCGGCAGAACTTGGCATTTCTTCAAAAAGTGCAGTTCGGTCATCGGGAGACATTTCATTCAATATTGCTGCAACTTCCTCTTTACCCATGGCTTTTATTAACAATTCCTGTGTATCGAAATCAAGATGCTCAAAAGTATCTGCAGCAAGTTCATTATGAAGAAGTCTGAATACTATTACCTGCTCATTTTCGGGTAGTTCAACGATAAGGTCTGCAATATCGGCGGGAGTCCAGTCGGTAAGAATCTCCTTGAGAACACCAAGCTGTCTCTCCGCAATAAGAGACTGAATTTCTGGTTGTAGCAATCTGCTTAGCATAGGAAATTCCATAATTAGAAGACTATTTTCTACATTTTTATTACAATAGTTTTAGCTTTGATTTGTGAGTAAAAATTTTTACTCTGGTTGCCAAAATAGAAATATTATTTGTCAATAGGAATTAAAATTAGCATATAATTTTTAACGAAAGATTTTTTACGAGAAAGATAATTGCGGCTGCAAATCTTGCTTATCTAAATAAACGGTTTTCACAGTTTGGTGAAGTGCGCTTTGTGAATGGATGAGTATTCCTAACCCAAAGTAAAAATATTGCGTTTCAGGATTTCTGTATAATAAAAAACTCATATCCATAATAAGCAGAATATTTTCTGAATAATTCTATCTCATCTGCTGCTTCTTTTATTATTGGTGAAAGGCTGGGATCATTTATATATTTTTTATCAAGCGATTCTAGCTTTTTTAAAAGCGGGTTGTAGTAATTATCCCACCAGCTTGATTCCGGCAAGGTAAAATGGTTAATAACTTTATATCCGTTTCGAACAATAATATCAATATTGCTATCAACATCTGTTATTTTCGGATAAGCAATTTTCCAAAACTCTTTTAACTCTTCCGGTATGTCTTTCTTCAGCCAGCAAATGAGTGAGTAGACAAGATATCCGTTTGGTTTCAAGAACCTTTTCCATTCATTCAATCCTTTTTCCAGTCCAATAATATAAATTGAACCTTCTGACCATATTATATCAAAACTATTATCATCAAACTCCAGATCTTCCATCAACTGAACAGAAGTTGAAATTTTTTCCTGAAGTTTCTCTTTCTTAGCAGTTAATTCCAGTTTATCTAAAAATGGTTTATAAAAATCAACGGCAGTAATTCTTTCATGAATTAATTTTGCCAATTGAATTGTTTGCATCCCTGTCCCGCATCCAACATCTAACAACGATTTTATTTCCCTTTCATTAGGAATTGAATTAAAGGCTTTTATTGTTGATTGATTATCGCCCGGACCTTGCCGCGGTAAATCAATATAATGTTGAAAGAAAAATTCTTGTACGTCCATTATAAATTTTACCTAATTTATTTATCTTCAAGTTTAAACTCAACCGGAATGATCATCTGAACTTTAATCGGTTTTCCTCTTTGCAAACCGGGTTTAAAACGAGTATAATAAACTGCAAGCCTTGCTGATTCATCAAGCAATGGATGAACGCTTTCAACAACCTCAGCAGAGGAGACTTCACCTGAGTTTTCTATGAATGCACGAATTTGCACCACTCCTTCTATCTTCTTCTCACGTGCTTCTCTTGAATATGAAAGGCGTTTGTAAAAAGAGTTCATTCCCCCAATCGGTTCGGGCATTACTTCAACATTTAGATAATAAGCAGGATCCTCTTCATAATTAATTTTTTCTTCTTTTTGGGGCGGTAAAGAAAGTTCATCTTCCTTGCTTGTTTTTTGCTGCTGACGCTTTTTCCATTCGGCTAAATATTTTTGATAATCTTCTTCGCGGTATTCGCCAATAAGTAAAAACTCCTGTCCGATTCTTACTCCATTTTCAAAAATTATATCTTCAATGTAATTTCCTGAAGAATCAAACATAGAAACAGGACCTTCGCGTTTTCCATTTTCAATATTATACAATTCCTTAAGATTTCCGTTCGAATAGTATAATTTTACTAATCCGTCAACTTTATCATTCATATAATTTCTTTCTTCCTTATTATTTCCATCTTGATCATAAAACTTAGCCTCGCCTTCTCGGACTCCATTTAAATACAATATGACGGATTCGACCTGACCATTTTCAAAATAAGTTTTAACTGTATCGGTTTGACCGAATGTATTAATACAAAAAAGACTAATGAATAAAGTGATATATAATTTCATTAACAATTTCTTTCAAGGTTAATAATTTTGTACACTAACATATAATTCAATCTTGAGTAATAAGAGGCATTAAAATGGTGATTATAAATATTAGAATTGCTGTTCCGAAAAAAAAGTATCCGACCAAATGATCATACTGTAAAACACCAAGCTCACTGAGCATATAATGCCAATCGTGATAAACCTTATTTCCTCCAAGTAAGGGAAGTTTTCGTGCCTGCGCATCAGCTGCATAAACCGAAATATTTGTAAGGTTTTGCCCAAGCCATAAAAATGAAAATTGCACTCCGGTGCGGTAATGATTTCTGTAAAAATACCATGCAATGACTGAAGGAAGAATTATCTGCATCAAAGTTCCACCGAGAGTATAAATGAACTTTCCGAAAAATTTGAAAAAAAGATGACCAGCTTCATGAATAACAAGATCAATGTTATCAAGCAGACCGTATTCTCCTCTGTTTAATATCCAATAAACCGTAATCGGCAAAATAATTATAGAGGGAAGCCACCTTTTGATTTCATCGGCTTTTGTATGTTCTTTCGCATACTTTACGCTTACATTAGTTTCGTTTTTTATTTCCTTATTTATATCGTTTTCGGGTAATAGCATAAAACGCAGCTAGTCTTAAAAAATCTAAAAAATAATAATGAAGATTAATTTGAATTGTTACAAATATAAGATTTTATGGCAGGATATTTTATGATCAAGATATCTTTAAGAAAGTAAAACCCCCAGAGGAAATAGTTTAAGATCTCAGCTCACTTTTTTTATTCCCTAGGTTACTTAGTGATGACAGATCAAGCTCCTTATCAAAAGTAACTGTAAAAACCGAACCAATATTCTTTTCACTTTCAACTTCAATATTTGCGCTGTTGATTTCTGCATACTTCTTCACAAGAGCAAGCCCAAGTCCGTTTCCTTCATATTCACGTTTATGACCGGCATCTTCCTGTGAAAAAGGAATGAATAAATTTTTCAGGTACTGCGGACTCATACCAATTCCGCTATCTCTTATTTCTACTTTTAATTTATTATATGTTTCAATAACTACGACCTCAACAAATCCTTTGGGTGTATATTTGATTGCATTGTTAATAAGATTCTGAAATATCTGACAGACAGTATATTTATCCACAATAATATTAACGTTTTCACAATGCTTAAGAAATCTTAATTGTAAACCTTTTTCTTCCGCCAGTGAGCGGAATTCGTTAACCATAGTTTTTAATTCGCAAACAATGTCAAAGTTTTCATAATCTGATTTATAGTTACCGCTTTGAACCGAAGACATACTAAGAATCATATCAATAGTTCTCTGCAAACGTCTTCCTGCGCTTTTAACAGAGTTAAGAATTAGCATCAATTCTTTATCCCCATGATCTATCTCATCTACTATTAAAGGAACAGAGGTTAAAATCACATTAAGCGGAGTTCTTATTTCATGAGACATTTGAGCAAGGAAAGCACTTTTTAATCGATCCGATTCCTTCGCTTTTTCTAAAGTACTTATCAGCTCTTTCTGGATCTTTTTGATTTGCGATATATCAAGCACCTGAATTAAATAATGTTTAACCTTTTTTTGAGAATCAAATATCGGCACTGATTTAACAATCACACTTACCTCTGACCCACTTCTTCTTACTAATACTTTCTCAGAAGTAATATCAGAAGCTTCAAACTCTTGTTTGTTTTCTTTGTGTTCTGTAAAGAAATCGATTTTGTCTTTTCCGAGAAGACTGCGGATATGCATGTCAATCAGTTCAGCAGATTGATAACCAACCATTTTACAAAATGATTTATTTGTCTTCATAATCTGATTTCCGGGAGTAAGCATAACCATTCCGATAGGTGCGTTTTCAAAAAGTATCCTGAATTGTTCTTCACTTTTGATCAACGAATATTCAGCTTTCTTTCTGTAGTCAATTTCTTCGGTAAGTTCACTGAGTTTGCTTTTAATAAAATCATGTACCTTTTTATTCAGTACTTCAACCTGCGAGGATGATTTATCAAGTTCGTTAAGAACTATGTCTATTCTGTCAGCCAATGAAGAGATTCCGTCTTTGTTGGTTTCTGTCTTCTGTTCGTTACTTTTTGTTTTAAGTTTTCTATCCAGACGATAGAATACTTGAGTTAAAGGACGAAGAGACATACTGCTCAAAATATATGAAAATAATGTCCCAATTAGTGCTATTAAAAAGCTAAAGAAACCTGCATATATTTTTTTACCAAAAAGTTTTTTGACGATTTCTTCCGAATTAAATCCGATATAAATTTTTCCAATATCTATTTTACGAACGAGAACTAGAACAGATGTACGGTAAATTTTCTGATTGGGCAATATGCTTTCCTCCGCATCATCCACAAGATAATAACTGGCTTCCGCTTCTTGCATATTTATTCCGTCAAATACCTCGTGCGAAGCATTTTCAACAACTAAATACAGGGCTTCATTAATTTCTAATAATTCGCTAAGAACTGATTTTTCTGAGATTTTGGATTGCCAGAAAATTTCAGGATTGTGGCTAAGATAATGTGCAATAGTCTCTGCTTTTTCTCTGAATTTTTCGTGTGCTTCCGTCTCTGATTTAAATGCAATATGAAAGTATATTGCCCCGGATAGAAGGAAAAAAAATACCGTAAATTTGATTGTAAATATTATTTGGATTTTTTGCGATCCGTTTGTCATATTATTTCCAATACCAAGATTTCAATAAACCTGGAGCTTCCTAATTATTAGTTAATGCTATCAATTTTACCAACTTAAATGCCGTTTGAAATATTACGAAATTTGCTAAAAATGAAGAGTTTATAGGAAAGAATTGTATCTATTTGAGATTCGATGTGTGATTTTTACCCTTTAAAACAGTTAATATTTCCCGGTCCTACGCGGTTAAGTACTTATTTATATAATAATTAACCTTAAATTTACGTGCAGCACCTTTGCGATTCATATACCTTATTTTTCCAAAAACTCGTCTTTCCGTCCAGGCACGGTCATGAACTCCTCCGATTGACCACGCAATTCCTGTGTATCCAATTAAAGTAACTTCCTTTCCTATTCGAAATATTTCTTTCCTTACTTTATAAAAATGAACAATAATAAATTCTTTTGTTAGTTGATGCTCTAAAGAAACGTGAAGGAGGAAAAATTTGTTCACTACCCGTTAAATAACTTTTTCGTTCCTGTCAAAAAACCAAAACACATATCCGCAATTATCGCAAATATAGTTTTGTGCTTTTCTGTTCGCCCAATCGAAACCAAAGAATGTTGAAGCACGGGTGTTCATTAAAGTCTGACGTGTCCAGAATTTATTTTCGCCGCAGTGTGGGCAAATAAGTTTTTTACTTTTAACTTCATACTCAGCAGCAATTTGATTTTCCACTTTATTTTTCTTTAAAAATTATTAATAAACAACTAAATTTCTAAATCAATTCCAATAGGACAGTGGTCTGATCCCACTACATCAGGTTGAATAAAAGCGTCTTTTATGTTCTTCTTCAAGTTTGCAGAGATAAAAAAATAATCAATCCGCCAGCCAACATTTCTTTCTCGCGCACGAGTAACCATGTCCCACCAGGTATATTGCTCGCGTTCCACGTTGAACATTCTAAAAGAATCAAGATATCCCTGAGAGAAAAACTTATCCATCCATTCTCTTTCAATAGGAAGGAAGCCTGATGTTTTTGAATTTTCTTTTGGGCGTGCAAGATCAATTTCTTTGTGTGCTGTGTTCACATCTCCGCAGATAACAAGCTTTTTACCTTTTGATTTTAAGTCGTTGGCATAATCAAGAAACGCATCATAGAAATCCATTTTATATTGAAGACGTTCTTCGCTTGCTTTGCCGTTCGGATAATATATGTTTATTAAAACAAAACTTTTATAATCTGCAATGATTATTCTTCCCTCATCATCAAACTTCGGAATGCCGAATCCATGTTC
This sequence comes from Ignavibacteriaceae bacterium, assembly GCA_022865965.1. Classification (GTDB taxonomy): domain Bacteria; phylum Bacteroidota; class Ignavibacteria; order Ignavibacteriales; family Ignavibacteriaceae; genus JAGXRK01. Next base: position 3,896 of record JALHTS010000090.1, on the reverse strand, counting down.
AACTTTGACGGGTTCTTGTTTAGTGTAAATAGCAACTCCGCTGTAACCCTTCTTAACTATTGATGAAGAAAAATATGATTTGTATCCGTTTATGTTAAGCAAGACATCTGTTAATTGATCCGGATGTGCTTTTGTTTCCTGCAGGCAAAGTATATCAGGACTTTCTTTCAGCAACCAATCAACAAATCCTTTTTTATAAACTGCACGTATACCATTAACATTCCAGGAGAGAAGACGAATTTTAGTTTTAGGCATTAACCTTTCTCTTTCACTTATTTATTAAAAAAATAAAATTAATTGACAATAATTCTCCAAACTTGAGTTACAAAAAACGTAACAACTAACCCCAAAATAATAGGAAGAAAAGTAGAAACCATTGTCCACTTTACACTTTTTGTTTCCTTGTAGATTGTGTAAATAGTTGTTGAGCAAGGATTATGAAGTAAACTGAACAACATTAAGTTAATTGCTGTTAATAGTGTCCAGCCGCCGGAGTAAAGAATACTGGCAGTATCGGAAACCGCTTCAAGTTCGAACATTACACCGTTTCCTGAACCCACTCCAGCTAGACCAAGATTTGCAACTGTCAACATCAATACTGTGGGAATAACAATTTCGTTTGCTGGAATTGCAATGATGTAAGCAAGAAGTATCACTCCGTTTAATCCAAAAATAAAAGCAGCGGGATTAACCCAACTAATAAAATGATTTGCGACAGAAACTCCATCAACAGATATATTTGATACCAGCCAGATAACCATTCCTGCAGGAACTGCAAAAACAATTGCGCGCCACAAAACAAAAATTGTTCTGTCAATTAACGACGTATAAAGTGTTTGCATTATTCTTGGCGGACGATAAGGTGGAAGTTCAAGGCTGAATGCCGAAGCTTCCCCTTTTAACATTGTTTTTGATAATGTCCAGGAAACAATTAAGCTAAGTGCTATGCCAAGAACGGCAATAAATACAACTGCCGCGGCTGATACTAATCCCGCCAAATAAGCTGGAGCAGCACTACCGATGAAAATTGTAGCAATTAAAATTTGAGTGGGCCATCTTCCGTTACACAAAGAAAAATTATTTGTAATGATTGCAAGCAGTCTCTCTCTTGGCGAATCAATAACGCGTGTTGCAATTACTCCCGCCGCATTGCATCCGAACCCCATTGCCATTGTAAGTGCCTGCTTTCCATGAGCACCTACTCGTTTGTAAAGCGGATCCATATTGAATGCTACACGAGGCAGATAACCAAAATCTTCAAGCAAACTAAAAACAGGAAAGAAGATAGCCATAGGTGGAAGCATAACACTTACAACCCAGGCCATAGCAAGATAAGCACCGTCAATAAGAAGTCCGTCAATCCAAAATGGTATTCCGATTGATGCTGCAAAACTTTTTAATGTCGGATGAATCGTATCAACCAGTAAAGATGCCAGCAATCCAGAAGGAACATTTGCTCCTTCAATTGTTAACCAGAAAACACCTCCGAGGATTAAAAACATAATGGGAAAACCGAGATACTTGCTTGTAAGAATCCTATCCAAGGTTCTGTCAAAACTGAAGGCGGGTTTTTTATCGGGATATACAACTGCTTTATTGGCAATTGATGTTGCGTTCTTGTATATAGACTCCATCAATGTATCGTGGAGATTTTCACCGACTTCCCAGCGAAGATTATTTGCTGTTGCAAGTATTGATTCTCGTTTTATGTTATTGTTCATCTTCTTTGCTTTTGGCATTCCTGCTTTCACAGGAATGACTATGATTTTTTATTCTTCTATAGCGGTATCATTCAGTATGACATTCTTTTTCAAATTTCCCAAATCCCCACTCCGAATTGCATCAATTATGCTTTGATCACCTTCAAGTAATCTCAGTGCTGCCCAGCGAGTATTGGGAAGATTAGGAAATTCTGCGGCAATTTCTTTGCTTAATTTTTCTAAGGCAAAATTCAATTTCCTGGATGAAGTTTTAATTCTGTTTGGTTTACAAATGTATTTTCCAGATGCAACTTCAAAAATCATATTTAATAATTCATTCATTCCTTCACCCTGTCTTGCAGCGGCAGGAACGACCGGAATACCAAGCTCTTTTGATAAAGATCTTTCGTCGACTTTAATTCCGTTGCGTTTAGCTTCGTCCATTAAGTTAAGGCAAACGACAGCGCGATCTGTTATTTCTAAAATTTGAAGAACCAGATTTAAATTTCTTTCAACTCTTGTTGCATCAACAACAATAACTGTAACATCTGGCTGACCAAATAAAATAAAATCACGTGCAACTTCTTCATCTGTGCTTGTTGATAAAAGTGAATATGTTCCGGGCAGATCAACAATTTTAAATTTCTTCTGATTGTATTCAAATCCGCCTTCTGCACGTGTGACAGTTTTACCGGGCCAATTGCCTGTATGCTGTCTTAATCCGGTTAAGTAGTTAAATACAGTGCTCTTTCCTGTGTTGGGATTTCCTGCAAGCGCAACAACATAATCAATGTTGTTCATGTTTATTCCCAGCTTTTTAAGATTGCCAAGATTGTGAACCGGACAATTAGCACAGTTATTTAAATCAACACCACTCATAATTCAACTCTAATCACTAATTAAATAAATTTTATCGGTTTGATTTTTCCTAAGTGCAATAGTTGCACCACGAATGCGATAAGCAACGGGATCATCCCATAAACCCTTCATTTCAACCTCAACTTCTGTCCCCGGAACCACACCAAGATCCATCAATCTTCTGCGCTGCTGACCTCTTAATGATTTTGCAATCCCATATATTTTTCCTTTTTCACCAATCTTTAATTCCGATAATGATCTGAATTTTCCCTCAACAGGTTTTTCAAATTCTATCATACCAACTGTTATGCTTTGTGTAATCAAAGGTGAAAGAACACATTCCTCGCCGTTCGCAATGAACTTAATTCGTTTATCTGATACTTCAAGCATTCTTATCTGCATTCCGAGATAAAGTCCCTCTGCAACAATCTGGCTATAAATTGAAGGCGGTTCATCTTCAACGTGAATAATTGTTGCAAACTCACCGGGTTTCATTTCGGTTAAAAGCTTTCCTCTTTTCTCAGGAATATTTCCTGATGAAGATGGAATCGGATCACCATGCGGATCAAAAACAGGATTACCAATTTGTGCGGCTAACTGATCTGCCTGTTCCGGCGTTAACAGATGTTCTACTTCTTCGGCTTTCTGATGCCACTCGGTTTCATGAACACTTGTTTCATCGGCAAGATATTTTTCCCATAGACGATGAATACGAATTACTCGTAATGCATAAGACCTTCCTTCCGAAGTAAGCAAAAGTGCATCCAGATGCGCAGTTACCATTCCCATTGATTCCAATCTTGAAATAATGTCTGCCGATTCATCCGATGAAATAGAAAGATTGCCCGCAATTCCTGTTAAAGTGCAGTTGATGTTATTGTACTCACAGTTGTATAAATACTTTAGAGCGTCTTCAATTAAGACTTTTTTGCTTGCATAGTTCGATTTTTTCCAAATGGCCACTATTCCTTTCTCAGGATAGAATAGAATGAGGAAAAAAATCACCACGATAAATCCGATTATTAAAAGTATTAATGGTTCATTCATATCTTCATCTCACCTAACAATCTTCTCAACAAAAATATTTGATGCAATGGCTTTGCTAATGTTTACTTCTTTATTATTTATTTTAAGAAGCATTGAGCCATCAAAGTCCAATACATCTTTTATACTAATTTCTTTTCCAAGGTCTATGCCGATTTTAGAAAGGTAACTTAACAGTCTGCTGTTTGTATCATTAACGCGAATAACTTCCGCTTTTTCATTTTTGTTCAGTTCAGAAATTGCAACCGCAATTTTATGCTTTGGCAGTTTTCCTTTTCTATTTGGAATCGGATA
>JALHTS010000649.1 GCA_022865965.1 Ignavibacteriaceae bacterium | reverse complement strand
TTATTCTTGTATTTACTTTTACAAGCTGCGACGATACAATTACTGTTGATGATGTTGATGACAATATCATTCCAGATTCCTTAGTAAGTTATTCAGAACATATTGTACCGGTTTTACAGGTAAAATGTTATTCCTGTCATGGTAATGGCAGGTACGAAGCCGGACTGGATCTTACACTTTACACAAATATTGTAGATGGAAGAATTGTTGTAAAGTACGAACCCGAAACAAGTGTTTTAATTTGGAAAGTTGAAGGTCGTGCAGGAATCGGACTGCCTATGCCACCATTGGGAACTGCTCCCGCACTCACTGAAAATCAACTTAAGGGATTTTGGACGTGGATAGATAAAGGTGCTGAGGATAATTAAATTTTTATCTTTTCTCGAAGGGATGCATTCGCACAATCTTTAAATCTTTCAATTCTCTTGTCAAATCCACTTCATTTTTTTATACCATTCAATTGTTCTTCTTATTCCCTCTTCAGCAGAAATATTTTGACTATATCCAAAGTCCCTTATTGCTTTTGAAGTATCACAAATCCAGTATTGCTGGGTAATATCTTTCGCCTTTTCAATATTTAGTGTAGCAGCTTTCTTACTGAACATTGCAAAGAATTGAGCAATAGCTGCAATTGTGTAAACCAGAAAATGAGGTACTTTCACAACAATGGCTTTTTTTCCTAAAACTTTTGCAGTAATATTATTTATTTCCGACCAGGTATAAAATTTTTCTGAACTTATGAAATAAATTTGTCCAACTGAATTTTCGCTTACTGCAGCCAAATAAATTCCTTCTACCAAATCTGTAACGTGAATAAGATTTAAAATCTTTTTTTCAAAACCAATAGTTGTTGTTAATCCTTTACTGAAAGTATTAAAGTAAATAAATATTTCAGTATCTCTTTCTCCATAGACAGCAGATGCCCTACAAATTGTAATCGGTAACTTATCAGAATAAGATAATGCTACTTTTTCTTCTTCAAGTTTACTTTTACCATAAGTAGTTATCGGTTTACACTCCGTTTCTTCATTAACGGGTTTGCCGTCGAGTGAAGGACCGGTTACAGTTTGGCTGCTTACAATTAAAAATCTTTTAATGGTATCTCTGTTTTCTAAAGCGATATCAAGCAAATTTCTTGTTGTCTCAACATTTCCCTGATAATAACCTTCTGGGGTTTTGGATTTTACAACTCCTGCAACGTGAAAAATATAATGTGCACCCTTCAAAGCTATTCTTAATCCATCTTTATTAAAAAGCCCGCAATGGTGTATTTCGATATCTTTTCCATCCAACCATTTCAGATCACTTGATTTACGAGTAATGCATCTGACTTTGAATCCTTTATCAATAAGAAGATCGACTAAGTGACTTCCAACAAAACCATTTGCTCCGGTAACTACAGCTATTTGATTGCTTTGCATAGTGTTGATTTATTTGTTTTTATAGGTATTTAGTTATAAATTTTGTCCGATAATTTAACAAAAAACAATTACTATTAATAATTTAGTTGTTTCCGTCCAACAGTTGAGGAGGAATATTTGGATTTATTTAAAAAGTGTTACGAATTCACACGTGCTGATGAAGTAAAAGCTGCCGGGATTTATCCTTACTTTAGACCAATTGAAGAAAATGAGGGCCCTATAGTTCAAATAGAAGGTAAAAAAGTTATAATGGCTGGTTCGAATAATTATCTTGGTCTAACCGGTCATCCCAAAGTAAAAGAAGCCGCAATTAAAGCCATTGAAAAATATGGTACCGGTTGTTCAGGCTCACGTTACTTAACAGGCACACTCGACTTGCATATCGAATTAGAAGAAAGACTTGCCAAATTTTTTAATTCCGAAGCAGTTCTATTGTTTAGTACAGGCTACCTGAGTGCTCAGGGTATAATCCCTACATTAGTTCAGAGAGGCGACTATGTAATTTCTGATAAAGATAATCATGCTTGTATAGTTGTTGGAACAATGATGACAAAAGGTTTAATGGGTGAATTGGCAAGATATAAACATAATGATATGGATGACCTTGAGAGGCAAATATCTAAGATTCCTGATAGTGCTGGGAAATTAATTGTAACAGATGGCGTTTTTAGTACTGGCGGCGAAATAGTTAATCTGCCAAGATTG
>JALHTS010000648.1 GCA_022865965.1 Ignavibacteriaceae bacterium | reverse complement strand
GGCAATGAAAAAGCAAGTTGTTATTAGCGGCAGTCTTAAAGATATGGTCACTTATTGTACTGCTATTTATGAGTTGACAGGAATAGTAGTTCCCGACGTAATCGAAAATATAGTTAAGCAAAGTCCTATTTTTGAAAATAAAAACTTCTATACTAACATTCTGGGGACAGTACAGAAAACCACAGTAACAAGAAATTCCAAAGTGTTCATTAACAACAATATCATCACTTTGCAGATCAGATATGAAATTCTTCGTGTTGTTGATATTGAACTTACTGATAAAGATGAGCAGTGGATAAAGAATGATGTGGAGAGCCTGTTAAAACACTTTGAATTCCTGCTTCAATCATTTGAAGAAAAACCGCAACCTTTAAAATCCAAAGAATAAAATGTATAGTTTATAATTAATGAGGTTTGAAAATAAGATGAAAAATCTTTTGATGCTTTCAATTACATTTTTGATTCTAACATCTACACTCTTAGCCCAATATAAGTATTATACCAGGGGATTGGCAAATGGTTATGCATGGACTGCACCTCCCTCTGCCAGTAAGCTTGCATATTCAAAAGGCGAATCACTTTATAAAATGATAACTCGTAGAAAATATCAAACTCAAATTCAAAGAGAAGTATCATTTCCACTAGGCTGTGAAAAGGAAATTGAAGAACTATTAAAATCCAACTCATCTTCTATTATATATTTACAGACAATTGAAAAAATGATTAATAAATTTTATGATACCCAAGAAAATTTGACAATTCCGGTTTTAGGAGCTTATTGCTGTTGTATAAAAGAGCTTGCCGGAGAAAGTATTGAGGATATTGAGAAGTATAGACAAGAATTATTTGATTTTTCTTTGACTAAATTAGAACAGTAGTGGCTCTTCAGGTTTTTTCTTTACCTTCTTTTCTTTTTTCTTGTCTTTAAGAAAATCAGCAAAATCTTCTTTAGAAATTATATAAATTTTTCCAACCCGATTAGATTTCAGATTTCCGGATTTAATATGATATAAAACCGTTGAACGGCTGAGATTAAGAAGCTTTGCAACTTCAAGCACGCTAAAGAATTCTTTCATTGTGCTGTACTTTCAAAGTAAATAAACTTTAACCAATTATAAATTAAGCAGTTATAACTACAGATTCAATTATTTGTGTGCATTTTAATTGAGCTGCCGGTTTGGTTAAAAACAGGAACACGCCATAAGCACCTGTCGTATGTATCGTGGCGTATTCCCTAAAAAACTAACAAAAGCTATTACATCGCCTCTATTTTTTGCCGTCTTTATCCAATAATATGGGATCGCCAAAACCTAAACCCTTCAATGGTTCTAATTGTGTCTGTGCGTCACCAACCACAAGATAAATCATTCTTTCAGGCAGAATATATTTCTGGGCTAATTCTTTATGTTCAGCTAAAGTCATTTCACGTATTTGCTGCTCTTCGCGTTTAATATAGTCATAAGGTAAATTATACTTAGCTATTCCTGCCAACATTCCTCTTAATGCACCGATAGTTTCAAATCGTAAAGCATTTGATTTTATTAAAGAATTTTTTGTGAATTCAAGATCTTCTTTATTGATTCCTTCACGGTATTTATTAAACTCATCATAGAATATTTTTGCAGATTCAAACGTAGCATTTGATTGCACACTTGTTGAAGCAACAAACAATCCGGGTAAATCAGAACCGGTAACACTTGTCCTTGCTCCGTATGTATATCCTTTTTCCTCGCGAAGGATAAGATTAACTATTCCGCTGAAACTTCCGCCAAGTTTATAGTTCACAACATTTAACTTATGAAAATCCAGATCAGTGTAAGCGATTCCTATATGGCCAATTCTTAACTCTGATTGTTTTGCATTTGAAACATCAATAAAATAAACAGCGGGGTTATCCGGCATTGTTGGTGTTGAATAAATGGGAAAAACAATTTGTTTACTGTTCCATTCTTCTAATGATGAAAATAACTTAACAGCTGCTTTTTCTGTAACATTACCTGTAACGGCAATACTCGCAACTGATGGTGAAAAATAATTCCCATAATATTGTTTAAGATCATCAATGGTAATTTGCCCGACAGTTTCAGTTGTTCCGTAAGTGTCATAAGCAAGAATATGATTTTCACCATAAATCAATTTATTAAATACTGAACTTGCAATTGAAGAAGGTTTAGCCTTCTCGCGATTAATTCTTTCAATTGTTTGTTTTTTAATTCTTTCAAATTCAATTTCATCCCAGCGT
>JALHTS010000647.1 GCA_022865965.1 Ignavibacteriaceae bacterium | reverse complement strand
ATTTAAATCCGAAGATGAAGCCATAAATAAATTTAAAGAGAAAAACAGCAGTGAAAAATAAATTAAAGAATAAAAAACTTGTCGTTAAAAGCAGAACGGAAAATCTTTCCGCGATAAGGGATTTTATTGCTTCTGCAGCACATGCTCTGGGTATTGATGAAGAAACCGTCGAAGATATAATGCTTGCTGCAGATGAAGCTTGTTCAAACATTATTAAGCACGCTTATAAATTGAATCCTGAAGGCGAAATAAAAATTAATATAGATTATTCCGAAGATAAGTTTACAGTTATAATACAGGATAATGGAACGTCCTTTGAACCAAATTTAGTTCCCGAACCCGACCTGCAGAAGTACTATCGGCAGAGAAAAGTTGGCGGACTTGGAATGTTCCTTATGAAATCTCTTATGGATGATGTTAAATACATTACAGTTCCCGGGAAATATAACCGTGTTTTACTTACAAAAAATGTTTCGGTGGCGCAAAGCAATGCTGGATAACGAATACATAAAATTTAAGCGTAACCTGAATGCACTTGTTGAATTCAGCAGAGTAATTAACTCCAGCTTTGATCTGAATTTCATATTAAACAATGTGCTTCTTACCTGTCTTGGAAAGTTTCTTACTACAAAAGGTTTGGTTGCTCTTAATGAGAACGGAAAACTTATATTAAAATCATCCAAAGGAATTCCGGATGATGTAGTTTTTGATTTTCCTGAATTAACGATTGACGAAGAATGTAATTTAAGTGATTCATTAAATGATATTTTAGCGCGTGCTAATCTTAAGGTTGTTGAAAAAATCAGTTCATCAAATGGTTGTGTTGGTATTATTTCACTTGGTGAAAAACTTAACGGTACTGAATATTCCGAAGATGATATTGAATTCCTTCGTACAATATTAAACATATCGGCTACTGCCATTCAGAATTCTATAATGATTAACGAACTTAAGGTAGTCAACAGAATATTAGATTCACGTGTACAAAGATTAAATTCACTTTTTGAACTTAGTAAAGAATTCGGATTATTTGACGAATCATCAAAAGTTACACGTCTCCTTGTATTTTCTTTAATCGGACAATTTTTGGTTTCAAAATTTGCATTAGTAAAATTTGATGATGAAAACATTCAACTGCTTGAATCAAAATTTCAAGCGGACGATCTTCTTGAAAAAATTAGAACTATTGATTACAGAAATATTGAATCATCAATTAAAATAGATCAGATTCAAAAAAATTATCCTGCTTTGTTCGATCTTGACGTAAATCTAATTGTTCCAATGCAGCTTCAGGGCAAAACAAAAGGTTTAATTATACTTGGCAGGCGAATGAGTCAACAGGATTATACAGATGCGGATATTGAGTTTGTTTATTCGGTCGGAAGCCTTGCTATAATTTCTCTTGAAAACAAAAGACTGTTTCTGGAAGCGCTTGAAAAATATAAGCTTGAAGAAGAACTGGATTTTGCCAGAGATATTCAAAAGAACTTATTACCTCAGTCAATTCCAGAGCTAAAAAGTTTTGATATTGCAGCTATAAATGTTTCATCGCGACAGGTTGGCGGAGATTATTACGACATAATAAAATTAGATGAAGATAATTATAGTATCGCAATTGCCGATGTTTCGGGAAAAGGTATTCCAGCTTCACTGCTTATGGCCAATATGCAGGCATTTTTACGTGTAATATGCAGGCTGGAAATGAAGCTAGAGGATGCAACAGAACTTATAAATGATTTGATTTATGAAAATACTTCCGACGGAAGATTTATAACTTTTTGCTGGGGAATTCTTAATCAGGAAAATAAAACGCTTAATTATGTGAATGCTGGTCATAATCCGCCGCTGCTTATCAGGGAAGGTAAGATTAAAAAGCTGCATAAAGGCGGAATAATTTTAGGCGTGGTGAAAACAACAATTCCTTATGAGTCAGAAACTATTGAACTACAGCAAAATGATGTACTGATCTTATTTACAGATGGAATTTCTGAAGCTATGAACACAAAAAGCGAAGAATTTTCTGATGCGAATTTGGAAGAAATAGCAATTAGGTCAGCTTCACTTTCTGCAAAAGAAATTCTAAACAATATCAGAAATGAAGTTATGGATTTTTCTTCAGGCGCTGTTCAGTCGGACGATTTGACGATGATTGTCGTAAAAGTAAAATAAAATTTTTAGAAATTAAAAATGACAAACACCAAATAAGCATCAATGAGTAAATTCAAATTAAGATATCTTTTGGAGATATTCTGAATGTTTAATGCAGTGAAGTTTAGTCATTGAAATTTGGAGATTAAATATTATTTGGAATTTATAATTTGATTATTGAAATTTCAAAAAGAAAATATTACAAAATAAGTTTATCACTGGTTTAACCTTGTCAAAATTATTCTTAAAATATCGATCGAACATAGTTGTATCTTTTACAATTCTGCTCATTGCAGTTGCATTAATGAACATCTATCATTCAGTTGCAGTCAATGTAATTTCAAATGACGAATGTTTGTGGCTTCCACAGAAATCTATGACTTCACTGGAAGAAAGAGCAGAACTTTTCTTCTCAAATGTTAAAGAGGGAGGAGTTACCTGGAACGCAGGTATAAAAAATGGAGACCAGCTTCTTGAAATAAATCATATTGAAATTGAAACACCTCTTCAGGCTCAAGGGATATTAAATGACTTTGACTATGGTGAATTAGCACCGTACAAAGTAAAAAAACCTGATGGGAAAATTTTAGAAACAAAAGTCTTTGTTAAAAAACTTGTTCAATTCGGTCAGCTTGCTACTTCAATAAGCGCATTAATTTATTTACTGATAGGATTCATTGTTTTATCTGCCAAACAGGATGGACTTTCGCAGAGACTATTTTACGCAATGGGTGTACTAACCGTATTT
>JALHTS010000646.1 GCA_022865965.1 Ignavibacteriaceae bacterium | reverse complement strand
TTGAAATCAACAAGGCAGGACATATGACACCGATTGAGAATCCAAACGAAGTGAATTCCGCATTAAAAACCTTTCTTAAAAAAGTAACATATTAATTGTTATGAATGCAGGTGAAAAGATTAGGGTTAAGATATGCTGCATATCTTCTGTTGAAGAAGCAAATCTGGCAATTAAATATGGTGCCTCTGCGTTTGGACTTGTTAGTGATATGCCGAGTGGACCGGGAGTAATAGATGAAAATTTAATTGCTGAAATAGTAAAGACAGTATCATCCACGGTTGCAACTTTTCTCTTAACTAGCAAAAACACAGCCGAAACAATTATTAATCAACAAAGAAAAACAAACGTAATCACTTTACAGCTTGTTGATTTCGTTCCTTATGATGAACTGAAAAAACTGCGAAACGAATTGCCAACCGTTAAACTCGTGCAGGTAATTCATGTTTTGAACGAACAATCAATTGAAGAAGCCAAGTCAGTTGAACCGTTTGTTGATGCTTTACTTTTGGATTCAGGAAATCCAACCCTTGATGTAAAGGTTTTAGGTGGAACCGGAAAACCACATAATTGGGATATAAGCAAGAAGATCAGAGAAGAGGTTAATGTTCCTTTGTTTCTCGCCGGAGGATTAAATTCACAAAATGTAAAAAAGGCAATTGAAAAAGTTGGTCCTTTGGGGGTAGATATTTGCAATGGTGTTAGAACAAACGGTAAACTTGATGAAGAAAAATTGAAGGCTTTTTTTAATGAAGTTAACAGGTTTAATTTAAAATGGAAATGATGAAAGCAATAATAGTTGAAAGACCTGGTGGAACCGAGCAATTAAAATTAGGCAAATGGAGAAAACCTGAATGCAGTGAAAACGAAATTCTTGTTAAAGTAAAAGCCACGGCATTAAACAGAGCGGATATTCTTCAAAGAGAAGGAAAATATCCTCCGCCCGTTGGTGCAAGTCCCATATTGGGTTTAGAATTATCCGGAATTGTTGAAGACCTTGGTGCGAGAGTTTTTAAATGGAAAAAGGGCGATAGAGTTTTTGGATTAATTCCCGGCGGAGGTTATGCAGAATATGCCATCATTCACGAAGATATGGCAATGGAAATTCCCTGTAGCCTTTCATTTGAGGAAGCCGCTGCAATACCTGAGGTTTTTCTTACTGCATATCAAACACTTATCTGGCTGGGGAAATTGAAGGCCTGTGAATTTATTTTGATTCACGTGGGCGCAAGCGGAGTCGGAACGGCAGCAATCCAACTTGCAAGGGAGATTGGCGCAAAGATTATTGTAACCGCGTCTTCTGAAAAACATAAAATATGTAAAGAACTCGGCGCAGATTTAACAATTGATTATAAGTCTCAAAACTTTAAAGAGGAAGTTTTAACGTTTACAAATAATTATGGAGCCGATGTTATAATTGACTTTATCGGCGGACCATATTTTAAGCATAACATCGAATCTTTAACAAGAGACGGAAGATTAATTCAGCTTTCAACACTTGGCGGCAGCAAAGTTGAAGATTTTGATATGCGTCAGATCTTAGTTAAACGGTTAAAAATAATTGGCTCAACACTTAGGTCGCGTTCTCTTGATTATCAAATCCAGCTAACTAAAGAGTTTAAAGACTTTGCTTATGAAAAAATCAAAAAAGGAATTATCAAACCGGTAATTGATAAAGTTTTTAATTGGCAGGATGTTGCTGAAGCTCATAAGAGAATGGAAGAAAATAAAAATATCGGGAAGATAGTATTAAAAATAAGTGATTAGCTGAGGGCTGGCTGTTTATACCGTATAATTTTAAAGAATTCTGTAGTAGCTTATAACAAGTTCTACCTGATCATTCCATACATTTTATTCTTAGCTGTCATTTTTAAAAAATATCTTAAACGCTGATTAAGAATATCCGGTCGTTTCCGTGCTGATTCTATCCACCCAATACGAATGCGTTTATATGATTCAGAAAATTTCTAAAAGTTCTTCCAAATATTTTTATCCTGTTTAAGCGCTTTTAATATATCCGGTGCCACGCGAAGCTTTTCATCTTCGGAAAAATTAATAAATGCATGATTTATTGCAGCAAGTCCCGCAGCAGTCATTTTCTTTTGTTTTACCAAACGCCGTATTCTTTCCTTATTCATATCAGAAAGTTTACTATTCTTTTTACGAGGGGTAAATCTTTGTGCAAACTTATCCTCATCAATTTTTTTAACAATGCTGTCGATCCAGCCATAACACAGAGCTTCCTCTACTGCATCATTATAGGGAATTCTGGGCTTACCGGTGTGTTTTTTATAGTAGATTAGCCAGATTTCTCTTTCTGTTTTATGATTCTTTTTAAACCAGGAGCGAAGTTCTTTCCTGTTTGCTATGTAGAGGGTTTTTGTTATGT
>JALHTS010000645.1 GCA_022865965.1 Ignavibacteriaceae bacterium | reverse complement strand
CACCGAATTGAAACATTTTTATCTTATGCAGAATTATCCAAACCCATTCAATCCAACAACAATTATTAAATATGATTTACCCGAAGACTCAAAAGTAAAATTAATAGTTTATGATATTCTTGGTAATGAAGTTGCAGTATTGGTTGAAGAAGAAAAACCTGCAGGCAGTTACGAAATTACTTTTAATGGTGAAGGATTGCCTAGCAGTGTTTATTTTTATTCTATGCAAGCTGGGGATTTTCATCAAGTTAAGAAAATGATCTTATTGAAGTAAACGTAAGTATAACCTCTTTAATCCAACAAATTTATCAGCCTCCGCAAAAGGCGGATAAATTTGGTTGAGGCGGATTAGTAAATAAAAAGTAGTTGCAGTTAATTGGCATTGTTGTCCGTTAGCTAACGGATGGCTGCAGCTTATTTGCAATACAATTATATGGTGAGGATAATATGAACAGTACAAAAATATTATTCGCTTTACTTATACTTCCATTTGTCTTTTCAATTGAAGTTTATAGCCAAAATTTTAGCGTCTCACCTTTGATTGATATACCTGGGGATAATATTGAGTTTAATGTTTTATCTCCTAATTTTTTTAATCCAACTGGCGAAACTTTTATCTGTTGGATAAATAAAATCGATTCTACATACACTGTTTATCTGAAACAATTATCGCCCGTGTTGGGGGATAATATTGTAGTTTTCTCCGATTCAGGAATTATTTCACGTCCACGTTTATCTTATAACTGGTATACTTATGGTATTAAGATTGCCTGTCAGTCTAAACAGAATAACCTGTGGGGAGTATATATTAAAGATTATTCCGCTAATCAATTAAGTGACTCTATCGTCGTGTTGGATTCTCTTGAGGATGATCCTCAAATATCATTGAGCAATTTTAGAATAGCCTGGATAGATAACGGAAATTTATTTATTAAAGAGTTATATCCAAGTATATCTGATAGAATTATTTTTGATTCGCTTTATTGTTCATCTCCAGATTTGATCATGTATGATAACACGCAGGAAACTCAAGTATTATATGAAAAAAACTATACTGATTCAGTTAAAGTGTATATCACGACTTATCAACATAATGAAAACACGCCGCCTGTATTTAATACAATTTGCTTATCAAATGGACTATTAAGTAAAAATCCAACATTTGGTCTGGATGGGGAAATTGCATTTCAAACCTTTAAGAATGGTATATGGAAATCAGAATATTCTCAATTTTATGATTGGGATTGGCAGATAACAGAGAACACTAATTGCAATTACTATAATCCAATTCTTTTCACATATCCAATTCCAACTTCTTCACCATACAATTATACACCATTCTTCCTGGCATTTGATACAGATTCTTTAGTTGGCAATAGTGAAATATTTATTAAAACATTTTTTTACTATGGTGATGAAGATAGCTTATTAAATATTTCCCAAAGCGAGGGAAATGATTATGGACCCAAAGTGGCTTACATATCAGATTCAGACAGTGTATTCATTTCTATAATATGGCTGCATAATGAAACCAATAAAACCGATATTTGGATAGCTAAAGATAAATTTAATCCCGTATCAGGTGATGTTGATGATAAATATTATAATAATTTTTCTTTTATACTATCTCAAAACTATCCTAATCCTTTTAATCCATCTACTACAATTGAATATTTAATTAAAACACCAAGCTTTGTAAAAATAGTTATTTATGACTTTT
>JALHTS010000644.1 GCA_022865965.1 Ignavibacteriaceae bacterium | reverse complement strand
TGTGAGAAGACAGGTATCTTTCCCCGGCTTCCTGAACCTCTTCCCGAAAATTTAATTGAAACAATGAGAACTGTACAAGAACATAAAGCTGATTTTGCAGTTGTAGTTGATCCGGATGTTGATAGACTAGTTTTGATTACTAATAAAGGTGACCCATTTAGTGAAGAAAATACAATTACACAAGTTGTGAAATTCATTTTATCAAAAACTCCGGGTAATGTTGTTGTTAATCTTTCCACAACCAGAGCTGTTGAAGATGTTGCAGGTGGATTTGGATGCAAGGTCTTTCGTGCATCGGTTGGAGAAGCGAATGTTGTCAAGAAAATGAAAGAAGTTGATGCGGTAATTGGAGGTGAAGGAAGCGGCGGTGTAATTTATCCTGCACTTCATTACGGCAGAGATGCTTTAATTGGAATTGCAATTACACTTCAACATTTAACTGAAGAGAATTGTAAACTTTCAGACCTAAAGAAAAAACTTCCGAAATATTTCATCTCGAAGAAGAAAATAGATTTAGTAAATGTTTCTCCTGATATAATTATCGAAAACTTGAAACAAAAATACTTATCTGAAAAAGTCAACACAGACGATGGATTAAGGATAGATTTTGCGGATCACTGGGTACACTTTAGAAAATCTAATACAGAACCGATCATCCGTATAATTACTGAGACTAAGGAGAAGGCTAAGGCCGAAGAATTATCACAAAAATATTTCAAGGAAATAAAAAATCTTTTTTATTAAAATAATATTTATTCCCTTTACCTACTCTATTGTTGAACTCCTACGGAGTTCATATACTTTGTTACAACTCTAAATTCTATAAACGTATAACTCCTAACGGAGTTATAAAAATTAGTTATGCAGAATTGATAGCTCCGTAGGAGCTAAATGTTTGTAGATTATTTGTAACACCAGGAAATAAATCACTCCCTTAGGGGTGCAATGTTCATCTTTTAGTGTGAAATATTTCTTAATAAAGTCGTGTTCTTTTTTGAATGTAAGTATAAAGTGCAGTATCAAAAGGAGTTGCTGTATCAATCAGGTTATAATCGAAATTTGAGTTTAAGCATTCGCGTTTAATCCTATTCGTAAATTCTTCCATCGCTTCTTTATATGCTTTCTGAATCTGATATGGTTGTGTTGTCATTTCTTCAAGAGTTTCCATATCCTTAAATATTGCATCTCTACCAAAAGCAAAACTTCTTTCAAGCGGATCAAGTATTTGAAAAACAATTACTTCATTCTTCTTATATGAAAACTTTTTTAGTGATTTGATAACTGTATCAACATCATCAAAAAAATCAGAAATTATTATTACTAATCCCCTTCTCTTAATCTTCTCTGCAATCTCTCCAAGTGAGGAGGAAGTATTTGTTTTATCTGCTGCACTCACAGCCGACAATAGTTTTAATATTTCCTGAAGATAAGTTCTTGAAGCTTTAGGTGGGAGTAATTTATTTATTTTTTCAGAATATAAGGCTAGTCCAACGGCATCCTGCTGTTTTATCATCAAGTAGCTCAATGCTGCAGCTAATATAGTTGAGTAATTGAGTTTCGAAATATTACTACCTGACTTGAAATCCATCGATTTACTTGAATCTAATATAATGTAACTCTTTAGATTAGATTCTTCTTCATACTGCTTAATAAAGTACTTTTCAGTTTTGCCATAAACTTTCCAGTCTACACTCTTTAAATCGTCTCCCTGCATATATGGTCTGTGTTGACTGAATTCAACACTAAATCCATGATACGGGCTTTTATGCAGACCAACCATAAAACCCTCTACAACCATCCTGGCTTTTAATTCAAGACTATTAAGTTTAGAGACTGTAGAGGGATTTAGATAAGTTTTAAAATCGGAAACTGACGAAGACATTATTCCTGCTTTGCAAGATTTTTTCTTAGAATCTCTTCGGGAGATAATCCCATGTTTTCTAGTTCTTGTTTGGCTGCAACAGCCATTTCATTATCAGGATATCTTTCTAAAAAAGTATTATAAGTTTTTGTGGCCTGAGGATAATCATTCATTTCATTTGCCTGTAAAAATCCTGCCATAAATAGTGCGGTTGGAGCATCTTCACAATCAGGATATTTTTCAAATACCGCCATATAATATTCATTAGATTTTAATATTAATTCCTTTTCAGATAGAATTGTTAATTTTTTACTTTGATAAATTCCAGCTAATTGCATCATAGATTTGGGTGCCAATTTACTGTCAGGGAATTCATTTATTAATGTTTCAAATGAAGTTACAGCCTCGGGAATATTATCTTGCTGAAAATAATTTTGAGCTTCATCAAAATATTCCTGATCAGTTTTGCTGCTGCATCCGGCAATTACTGCAATTATAAGTACTGAGAAAAGAAACAGTTTTAATTGAATTATCATTTTTTATCCGTCATTGATTTTTATTGTACTTGAATCTATTAAAACAACTTTTAAGCTTCAATGTAATTCAAATTATCCGAAAATCACTGTGCGTCAATAGAATCTTTATGAAAAACTAAAGTATCAGAAATTTCAGGTAATTCATAAGCAACAGAGTCCTTCAGTTCATCATTGTTATATTTCATCATCAACCGAAGATTTCCCAAATCATCATAAATTTTCCATTCGCCATCTTTTTTACCCTCATTAAAATTTCCCTCCTGCATTAATGAACCGGTAATATAATACCAATTCCAGATACTATCTGGTTTATCATCTTTAAACATACCGACAGATTCTAATACTCCATTTGGATGATAATATCTCCATTCGCCATAATTTTTATTCTCAGAAATATTTCCAAATGTTTCTATATTACCATTTCCATGATACAAAATGAAAGTTCCATGTTTTTTTCCGTCAACAACATCGTACTCTATATCTTTACCCATAATTTTACCTTTATAATGACCCGTAAAAGGTTCAGTTGTCAAAGAATCTTTGTACAATAGTCCATCTCTATACTTAAGATTCCATGCTTTATTCTCATTGTTTTCTCCGTCAACACACGACGCGATA
>JALHTS010000643.1 GCA_022865965.1 Ignavibacteriaceae bacterium | reverse complement strand
TGAAATAAGAACAAATCCCATTGCAGAATGACCAGATGGAAAAGAATCATTTCCGGTAATTCCGTTTGGTGAAAACCAGGGAGTAAAGTTGGAATACAATGCATCCAAATCTCTGAACCTTACTCTTCCCCAAAATACTTTTAGCGGTTGGACAAATAATACATAACCAAATATTCCCATTAACAATGAGATTTTAGAAAAAGCAAAAGCGTTTTCCGAAAAATTTATTTTTAACTTCTTATTCAGTAGAAAAGAAATGAGCGTAAAAACTAGACTAAATATCAGAACCACATAACTTGAACTTATAAAAGGTTTCAGCAACAAATAACCTGCATAAGTAAAAAGCATAAAAGCAGAATAGAGAAGAATAGAGCCATATAATATCGTTCGTATATTAGATGAATGTCTCTTCTTCTGGTGATAAATAAAAATTGCTGTAAGTAATGTAATAATTCCGGGAAGTTCTCCATAGCCCTCAATTACCTTTGCCCATCCCGCATATTGGTTTACAATTAATTTAGAAATCTGTAAATCATAAATCCCTGAAATTACAAGCAGTATAATATATACTGTTATCAGCCCATAAGTTCTGATATTAAATAATGTATCTCTATTGCGTATTGACATTTGCATAATAAAATAAATTACCTGACTTAAATAATTCCTTTTGTATATTTAACTTTGTACAGAAAATCTCAAGGCAAAATAAACAAAGAGGATATGAAATGTCAAAAATGAATGAACTTGCTAAACTCGGACAGTCAATATGGTTTGATTATATAAAACGTGATTTAATCACTTCCGGTGAACTTCAGAAACTTATTGATACGGGTTTGAGAGGGATGACATCCAATCCAACAATTTTTGACAAAGCAATTTCAGGCAGTACTGATTATGATGATGAGATTCGTCAACTTCTTCACAAAAATCTTTCCACAGAAGAAATTTATGAAGCACTGGCATTAAAAGATATTGGAATGGCTGCTGATCTTCTTCTTCCCGTTTATAAAAACACAAATGGTTATGATGGATTTATTAGTATTGAGGTAAGTCCAAAACTTGCACATAAAACAGATGAAACAATCGGTCAGGCTAAAAGATTATTCAAAACACTCAATCGTCCCAACATAATGATAAAAATACCCGGAACGCAGGAAGGATTACCTGCAATTACAGAAGTTATTGGTAGCGGTATAAATGTTAATGTAACTCTTATCTTTAGTAATGAAAATTACAAACAAGTTGCTGAAGCATACATTAAAGGACTTGAAAAACTTGATGCAAGCAATGGCGATGTAAGTAAAATTGCTTCGGTTGCATCGTTCTTTGTAAGTCGTGTTGATACTGCCGGCGATAAAGAACTTGAAGCAAAAGGGAATAAAGAGTTACAAGGAAAAATAGCAATTGCAAATTCAAAAATTGCTTATGAATTGTCTAAAGAAATCTTTTCTAGTAACAGATGGAATAAGCTAAAACAAAAAGGCGCAAAAGTTCAAAGATTACTTTGGGCAAGCACAGGAACAAAAAATCCAAATTATTCAGACACACTTTATGTTGATAATTTGATTGGTCCTGATACGGTTAACACAATTCCGCCAGCAACATTGGATGCATTTCTTGATCACGGAAAAATTGCATTGACTCTTACTGAAGGATTGGATGAAGCAAAAAAACAAGTTCAGCTATTAGCAGCACTTGGAATTGATATCGAAAAAATAACAGATAAACTTCAGATAGACGGAGTTAAAGCTTTTGCTGATTCATTCGATTCATTATTAAAAAGTATTTCTGAAAAAGTTGAAACATTAAAGAAAGAAAAATGAAATGATCCAAATCTCATTAAACAATCTTGAAAATGATGTAAATAAAACTTTTAAAAGATTATTAAAAGAAAATATTGTTGAAAGAATCTGGCAGAAAGATCATACTGTCTGGAGTGAAGACCTAACTGAAATTACAAACCGCTTGGGCTGGTTAGTCAGTCCATCTGCAACAAGAAATGCAATAAGCGAAATTAATAATTTTGTTGAATCAGTAAGAAAAGATGGATTTACTAACGCTTTATTACTTGGGATGGGCGGCTCGAGTCTGGCACCTGAAGTTTTTCGATTAACATTTGGAGTAAAGGAAGGTTTCCTGGACCTTGCAGTATTAGACAGCACAGATCCCGGTGTGGTGAAAAATTTTGCAGATACACTTAATCATGAAAAAACACTTTATATTGTTTCAACTAAATCCGGCGGAACGGTTGAAACTTTTTCCTTTATGAAATTCTTTTACAACCACGTTTCCAATAAAGTAGGAAAAGAAAAAGTTGGGAATCACTTTGTTGCGATAACTGATCCGGCAAGTGGACTTCAAAAAGTTGCTGAAGAATTAAATTTCAGAAAAATATTTTTAAATGATCCAAACATCGGCGGAAGGTTTTCAGTGCTATCACTTTTTGGTTGTGTTCCTGCCGCATTAGTTGGAATTGATCTTGGTAAATTTCTGGATCGTGCGGAAGCAATTGCAGAACAGTCAAAACTTTCAAGCAAACATAATATCAGTGCTAAACTTGGCTGTATTCTCGGTGAACTTGCTGAACACGGAATAGACAAAGTCACATTTGTTCTTTCAGAACAAATAAAAAGTTTTGGTTCCTGGGTCGAGCAGCTAATTGCTGAAAGTACAGGGAAAAATGGGAAGGGAATTCTTCCTGTGGACGGCGAAGAATTAGTTGGCCCGGAATTTTATGGAAAAGATCGTTTGTTCGTTTCAATCAGATTAAAAGATGATGCTTCAAATCAGGAAAAGATTGATGCATTAAAGAAAAGCGGTTTTCCTATTGTTGAAATAGAATGGAATGATCTTTACGATCTTGGTGCAGAATTCTTCAGATGGGAATTTGCAACTGCAGTTGCAGGATGGAGGATGCAAATCCAACCGTTTGATCAGCCGAATGTTGAACAGGCTAAAGTTATTGCAAAACTATTTGTTAAAGAATATCAGGAAACCGGAAAGCTGCCTGAAATTAAACCAACTTTAATTGAAAATGACATTAAAGTTTATGGAGATGTCTCAAGCAACAATTTGAATGAAGTTTTTAGATCATTTTTGTCAAACTGTGTCGTAGGCAAAAGTTATGTTTCAATACAGGCATATCTTAAACCTGATATAGAAACCAATCAGTCACTTCAGAAACTAAGAACGGAAATCCAGAAGAAATATAAAATTCCTGTTACGGTTGGTTACGGACCAAGGTTTCTGCATTCAACCGGACAACTGCATAAAGGTGATTCTGGAAACGGATTATTCATTCAGCT
>JALHTS010000089.1 GCA_022865965.1 Ignavibacteriaceae bacterium | reverse complement strand
GGCGATATGGAAGAAAGTTCCATTGAACTGATTGATGCTTTATACGAAATTAAGCAGAAAAAAGGTTAATCTGATTTTTACAATCAGAATGAATTAAGAAAATTTTTAGAAAGAATTCTGGCAATGATTAAAAAGAAAAAAATAGCTGAAGCCTCAATACCTACGGCATCTATGGCAGATATAGCATTTTTACTTCTTTTATTCTTTTTGGTTTCAACAGTAATTGATGTTGATACAGGTATTGGTTTAACATTACCTGAATATGTTCCACCGGAAGAACAAGAGCAAGTAAAAGTTGATCCTGATCGTATGGCTGCCATATTGATTAATGAAAACGGTGATGTTTTGATTGATGGAGAATTCGTATCTGTATTTCAGGTTAAGAATACTCTCAAACCAAGAATCACTTCCAAAATTGATCTGCCTTTGAACAAGAAACTTATAGTTTCTGTTAAAACAGATAGAAAAACAATCTACAATGTCTATATAACTGCACTTGATCAGATTAAAATGGCTTTCTTTGAAGTTAGAGATGAACATGCTAATGCAAGGTATGGAAAAAAATATAATGATTTGATCCCGGAACAGCAAAAAGAAGTCAGGGATGCAGTTCCCATCATTATTTCACTAGCTGAACCTGAAGTAATAAAGAAATAAAGAATTTAGGAGAAACGATGAAATTTGAAAAAAAACGATCCAGTATTAAGCAGGAAATTCCAACTGCTTCAATGCCCGATATAGTTTTCATGCTTCTTTTATTCTTTATGGTTACTACAACTTTAAGAGAAGTGGATATTTTAGTTGATTTTAAGTTACCTGAAGCTGAAGCTATAGAAAAGATTGAGAATAAAAGACTAATATCTTATCTCTGGGTTGGGAAAGCTAATAAAATGCAAATAAATGACAGCATTGTAAAGTTAGAAGAAGTTAGACCTATTATGCATGGTAAAAGTCAGGCTATGCCTAACGTTATTGTATCATTAAGAATTGATCAGGGATCTGATATGGGACTGGTAATCGATATTCAACAGGAGCTTAGAAAAGCATACTGTTTAAGAATTAACTATTCGGCAAATATAAAAATCTGATTTAGTAATTTTGTTACTTATCATTCAAGGGCAGGTTTGTTTATGATGAACCTGCCTTTTCAGTTTGTAAGGGTTTAATAATGAATTTAAAAGAAAAAATTAGTCAAGATCTTAAAGATGCTATGAAGTCAGGCGATAAGATCAGGCTTCAAACTATACGCTCAATCCGTGCATTGATACTCGAATTTGAAAAGAGCGGAAGCGATAAACAACTTACGCCCGAAGAAGAGATCAGAATGCTTACTTCTGCTGCAAAAAAACGAAAAGAATCTATTGAACAATTCAGAAAGGCTGGTAGAGAAGAACTCGCAAAGCAGGAAGAAACTGAACTTGAAATAATTATGTCTTATCTTCCCAAACAATTAAACGAAGAAGAAATTCTTGTTGAAGTTAAAAAATTATCGCTGGAAATGAATGCGACAACTATAGAGGATTTTGCAAAGCTGATGCCTGCTGTTATGAAAGAACTTAAAGGCAAAGCGGATGGTAAAATGGTCAGAAGTATTGTTGAAAAATTCTTGGGTGGAAATTGAATACTGTTGATATAATTATTTTTCTTATTCTTATTATCGGGTTCATTTTAGGATTTAAGGATGGCTTTGTCCGCAAGTTAATTGGTATACTTGGTCTGATTGTAGCCGTTCTTGTAACTGCGCTTTTTTCTTCCAAATTAGGTTTGATAATTGAAAATGTTTTTGGTATAGAATTATATCTCGCCGAAATAATAGCAGGATTAATTTTATTTCTTGGAACAGTAGTAGTATTTGCCATTTTGAAAAGAGTTGTTCATCCTTTCGACAAGGTTAATAATCTTATAAATCAGATCGTGGGAGGAATTGTTGGAGTAATTCAGTTATTATTTTTTCTTAGTGCTGTCCTTTTACTATTAAATATATTTGATTTCCCAAGTAAAAAAGTGCAGGATTCTTCCTTGTTATATCACAACACGCACAACGTAATTCCATTCACAATAAACTATCTGAAAGATTATACTCCAAGCACTGAAGAAATAATTAAAAACTATATCAATCAAAAAGATTCTCTTCCATGATCACGCTTGCAACTCTTGAAAAACTCGAGTTCAATAAGATCCAAAAGCATCTCTCTTCTTTTGCAATTACTGAAAAAGGAAAAGAATTTCTTCTCAACTTAACTCCTTCTACAGATTATAATTTTATTTATAAAGAGGGAACAATTGTAAATGAAGCGAAAGAGATTCTAATAAATCTTTCAAATCCACCGATCGACTATATTCCTATGCTTGATGAAGCATTATCACAAAGCAGGATTGATGGGGGTTTAATTAGCAGTAAAAAAATCTTGGAAATATTAAACCTTGCAAGAATATCCAGAACTTTGTTGCAGTTCATAAAATCCAATTCTGAAAAGGCTCCGTTACTTTATGAAAATGCTCAAGGATTGTTTAATGACAAATTATTTGAACATCAAATACTGAAAATTATTAATGAGCAGGGCGAAGTAAAAGAAAGTGCCAGCAAACAACTAACTGAAATAAGAAGAGATATACGTAATAAAAAAGATGACCTTGTTAAAGCAATTAACAGAATTATAAAAAGCTTAAAAGAAGCAGATTTTGTAAGAGAAGAATATCTTACTTTACGTGATGGACGAATGGTTATTCCTGTTAAAGTTGAGCATAAAAGACATTTAAGAGGATTTATTCATTCAGAATCATCTACAGGTCAAACAGTTTACATTGAGCCTGAAGAAACTTTAGAACTTAACAATGATATTGTTTCTTTATCTTTTGCTGAACGAAGAGAAGTGGAGAGATTGCGGAAGGAATTAACTAAATACATTGGTCAAAATGCAATTGATCTAAAACGTTCTCTTGATGTAATCGCCTACATTGATTCCGTTTTTGCCCGGGCAAAGTATTCATTAGAAATAATCGGTTCATTTCCTGAAATTGATACGAAAAAGAAAATTTCAATAAAAGATGCCCGTCATCCGCTTTTGATAAAAAAACTCGGCAGGAAAGTAACCGTTCCATTAGATGTTGATTTAGATAATTCAAAAGTAATTATTATTACAGGTCCGAATGCAGGTGGTAAAACAGTAGTACTAAAAACCATCGGATTGCTGTCACTTATGTTACAGTCAGGAATCCATATTCCCGTTTCGCCTGATTCAAATTTTCATGTTTTCAATAAAATTCTTCTTGATATTGGTGATGAACAATCAATTGAAGATGACCTTTCAACATTCAGTTCT
>JALHTS010000642.1 GCA_022865965.1 Ignavibacteriaceae bacterium | reverse complement strand
GTGAAGATTTTATTTTGCTTCCTTCTTCTCAGGATCATAAACGAATAGGCGACGGTGATACTGGCAAAAATACTGGTGGAATGGGAGCATATTCTCCTGCACCAATTGTTACGTCGGAAATTCTGCACAAGGTTGCAGATAAAATTATTAAACCAACCTTAAATCAGTTAAAACTTGAAGGAAAGAAATTCATTGGCTGTCTTTACGCTGGACTAATGATTAAGAATGATGAAATTAATGTTGTTGAGTTTAATTGCCGATTTGGTGATCCCGAAACTCAAGCTGTTCTTCCTCTGATTGAAGGCGACTTCCTACAATTACTATATTCTGCTGCAATCGAAAAGATTGATAAAAACTCTGTTCACTTTTCAAATGGTTCTGCTGTTTGTATTGTTGCTGCCTCTGCTGGTTATCCTGATAGTTACAAGAAAGGATTTGAAATATCCGGACTTAATCAAAATGATGATATAATAATCTTTCATGCCGGTACAAAAAAGGAAGGTGAAAAATTTCTCACTAATGGCGGAAGAGTTCTTGGAGTAACTGCCGTTTCAAAAGATGGTGATTTAAGACAGGCACAAAAAAAAGCTTATCAATCAATTCAAAAAATTCATTTTGAAGGTATCTATTACAGAAAAGATATTGCCGAAAAAGCTTTGAATTATCTTGGTTGAATAATAATTGGTAGTTTCATTTCTCTTTTCAATTTAATTAAATAAATTCCTACCGAAATTATGATACCTCTACACGTACATTCATATTACAGTCTTTTATCCGGTACAGCCAGTCCGGATGATTTAATCCAAAAAGCAAAAAATTATAATCTTAATGCATTGGCATTGACTGATACAAATGGAATGTATGGCTTAGTTCAGTTCTTTAAGAAAGCAAAAGAAGCAAAGATCAAACCAATTCTGGGCTCTTGCATAACAGATATTGCAAATGAAAGTATTTATGCAGTATTATTGGCAAAAAATCTTAAGGGCTATAGCGAGTTATGTAAAATAATTACAATGCGGAAATTGAATGAAGATTTTTCACTGACAAAAATCATTAATGATTTTAATGAAAATCTTTTTGCAATAACTCCTTCAATCGAACTGCTGAAGAATAGTAAGAATCATAAAAATTTATTCGCAGAATTAATTTCAACTAAAAAGCATAAAAGAAAAACAAGAGAATTATATAATTATGCTGTTGAAAAGAAGATTAAGTATGTTGCTTCAAATCCTATTTATTTTTTGGAAAAAGATGACTACAACCTGCATAAACTTGTTCGTGCGATAGATTTAAATAAAGCAATTAATAATCTTAATGAAAATGATTTATTTGATGAAGAATATTATTTCAAAGACCCGACCTTGCTTGATAGACTTTATCGCTCCTTGCCTGAAGCGATAAAAAACACCGATTTCATAGCGAATGGATGCAATGTTGATCTAAAGATTGGCGAATATAAATATCCCAAATATCCTTTAAGCGGGAATGAATCATCGAAAGAATTTCTTACAAAACTTGCATATAATGGTTTACATAAAAAGTATAAAAAAGTAACAGATAAAGAGTTAAATCGTGTTGAATATGAACTTAGCGTTATAGATGAACTTAACTTCAATGATTATTTTTTAATTGTTTGGGAAATTGTTCAGGAAGCAAAGAGAAGGGGAATGATGACTATTGGCAGAGGTTCGGCTGCTAATAGTATTGTTTCTTATTTGCTCGATTTAACACAAGTCGATCCGATTAAACATAATTTATATTTTGAAAGATTTTTAAATAAGGCAAGAAGCAATCCTCCTGATGTTGATATAGATTTTTCGTGGAAAGAACGTGATGAGATAATTCGTTTTGTGTTTGAACGATATGGTTATGAAAGAGTTGCAATGATATCAACTCACGTTACGTTCAAAGCAAGATCAGCTTTTAGGGAAACCGCGAAAGCATTTGGCATTACCGACAAGGAAATC
>JALHTS010000641.1 GCA_022865965.1 Ignavibacteriaceae bacterium | reverse complement strand
GATTTTTTTGTGATAATGAATTACACAATTAAAAATACATCAAGCAAATACCTTGACAGCATTTACGTTGGGTTATGGACTGATGCGGTAGTGCGTAATACAAAAATTACCGGCAGACCATCTGGAAGTGCATTCTATAATAAAGGTGGAAACGGGTATAATGATTCTATTAAAATTGCTTACGAGTTTGATTCAAACGGTGACCCGGGTTTTACGGATAGCTATATTGGTGTTCAATTTCTTGGAGCAGAACCAAGATTGGCAAAACAAATATTACTAAATGGTGATTCTGTTTCCACTGTTAACTTTGTAAGCTGGCAGTTTAGAAATACCGATGATCCAAACTTTTTTGCGCCACAAGATGATATTGCCAGATATTCCAAAATGCAAGGATATTTCGGTGGATCTAATAGGTGGTTGGATGGTATCGACCCTTCGTCATTAGTGACACCATCAAACAGATCTATAATGATTACACAGGGACCTTTTCATTCAATAGCTCCAGGTGATTCAATTAACGTTGTATTTGCAATAGTAACAGCAAAAAAATATGGTGATGATCTCGCTTCATTAGATACAGAAGAACAGAAGACAAATCTTTATTTAAGTGCTGATTGGGCATTGCGTGCTTATTATGGTGAAGATCGAAATAGAAATGGTATTTTGGATTTGAATGAAGATTTGGACGGTAACGGAAAAATTACACGCTATATTCTTCCAACACCGCCAACAACTCCTAAAGTAAAAGTTGTGCCAGATAATCAGAAAGCTACAATTTATTGGGATAAACGTTCAGAGCTTTCTGTTGATCCGATTTCCGGTAAACAAGATTTTGAAGGATATAAACTTTATAGAACTCAAGCCGGGTTTGATCTAACACTGGCTCAAGATCTTCAGAAATCTTTAGTGATATTGGCTGAGTTTGATAGTACCGGAAACGACATTGGATTTAATACCGGTTTTTCTGCTGTAAGATTAGATGAACCAATTACTTTTCCTAACGACACTACAAATTATTATTACAAATTCGAAATTGGAAACTTATTAAATGGCTGGCAATATGTTTTTTCAGTAACAGCTTTTGATGAAGGCGATCCGGAAAATGAACTTGATGTACTTGAATCAAGCGCAATAGCAAATTATGAAAGAATAATTCCCGGGACTCCTGCTGTGGAAGATGAAAATGTTGAAGTAGGAGTGTATCCGAATCCATATTATGGAAATGCAGTTTGGGATGGCGTTTCAGAAAGACTTAGAAAGATTTATTTTTATAATCTACCGACTGAGTGCGAAATTACTATTTATACTCTTGCAGGTGATGTTGTAAAAAGACTATCACACGATGCTTTGAGTAATGGTTCGGATACGCGATGGTTCGAAAATTATGCAAGCGATGATAAACAAAAATTTGCTGGCGGTGAGCACGCCTGGGATTTAGTAACTGATAACGATCAGGCAATTGCAACAGGGTTGTTTTTATTTTCTGTAAAGAATTTATCGAACGGAATTATTAAAACAGGAAAATTTTTAATTGTTAAATAATAGGAAAATAAAATGAGAACTAAATTATTTTTGATGTTTGCAGTTATGTTCATTCTTTCGATGAACGTTTTCGCTCAGGTTTATCCTGAAGTTTCAATCAGGGATATTCAATATCAAAATCCAGATTCGCTTTTAGTTTATTTCACTGACGACAAAGCACCTTCTTTAAACCTTGATACAGTAGTTGTTACTGGTATTGTGATGATGCCACCATATAAAGCTGCAGACCCAGATAGTGGTGTTTTGATGTATGTCGGTGGTGGCTCTGCTGGATTTTATTTACAAGATACAACCGAAATAGACTGGTCTGGATTACTTGTATTAATAGAAAATGCTTCAAGTTATCCTGCTTTTGCTTTATTGGATTCAGGTACTGTTATAACCGTTACTGGAAGAGTATATGAATATGCAACTACTACACAGAAAACTACAGAGCTAATATTAACAGATTTTACAGGAAATGAAGTAATTGACTTTAAAACAAGACCACAGCCTGTAGAACTGACTATTGATTCATTAAAAGTTTTAGGAAGTGATGAAAATAAAGCGATTGCTGAAAAGTGGGAAGGTGCTTATGTTATAATAAGAAATGTTACAACATTCAATAGAAATACGAGTGGTGGTTTTTATATTTTCGATTCAAATAATCTGACGCTAAATGTGGGAACAAAATCCAATTACTATTATCAACAAAATGCTCCAGCAGATGGAACTGTATTGGAATATATTCGTGGATACATTGAAACAAGAAGCGCTGGATCTGGTGGCATTACAATCAATCCATCTTTTACCTCTGATGTTAAAGTGTCACAATTGCCACCTTCAATTACTAATATTACAAGAGATCAAGTTTTAGTTACACCTGGTCAAAACGTTACGGTTACTGCAAATATTAAGGATCCTGACGGAACGGTTGCAAATGCAAAATTATACTGGAGAAAAAATTCCGGAACTAATGTAGAAGTTGCAATGACAAATCTAACCGATACTACTTTTCAGGCGGTCATTCCATCTCAACCGGATTCCTGTATAATTGATTACTTTTTGCAGGCAACAGATAATCAGAGCAATACCGCAACAACTCCATCCGACACAGCAAGAAGTCGTTATTTTTATCTTGTACTGGACAGATCATTGACAATTCAGGATGTTCAATACAGTCCTTTTGGTGGTGGTTATAGTGCGTACAATAATTATGAAGTTACTGTAAGCGGGATTGTAACTGCTGATACTTCTGATATCCCTTTAGGAGCACAAGTTATAATACAAAATGGAACCGGTCCATGGAGCGGAATAAGAATTAATGGAACAGAAACTTTATTGTTAAATAAAGGTGATGATGTAACTGTAACAGGTACTGTAATTGATAACTTTGGTTTTACAAATATTACAGGAATTAACAGTCCGTCAAATATTACGGTTAATTCAACTGGTAATCCACTACCTGTGCCACAGTCTATCTCTACTGCAGATATAAGCAATAAAATTGGCGGATCTGTATCGGCAGAACAATGGGAGGGTGTACTGGTAAAATATTCAGATGTAACTGTTACAGATGAAAATGCTGATGGAGGAGCTGGTCCTTATGTGCCACCAACTAATTATAATTATGGTGAAATTCTTATAGCTGATACCAGCACTGTTAATACAAGGGTAGAGTTACAAGATGGAAATCATCAATATCATAATTTCTGGGATGCATCACTTGAGTTTGTTCCAATAAGGGTGTTGGTAGGTGATTCAATGGATGAACTTATTGGTATAATGTATTATACTTTTTACAATTATAAGCTCTTCCCCAGAACTGATGCTGATTTTGTTAATTATGTTACCGATGTTGAAGATGATGCAAACACTATTTATGAATATAAGCTTGCACAGAATTATCCAAATCCCTTTAATCCAAGTACAAAAATTAATTACTCAATACAAACAGAAGGATTAGTAACATTAAAAGTATTTAACATACTTGGACAGGAAGTTGCAACTTTAGTTAACGACTTTAAAGCTGCAGGTGCTCACACAGTCAACTTTGATGCAACAAAACTATCATCGGGAATTTATTTATATAAAATAGATTCAAATGGTTTTACTCAAATTAAAAAGATGATGCTCGTTAAGTAATGAACAATGCACAATTTACAATGAACAATTAAAAAGTAAGAAATGGAAAAATTCAAATCATCATACAAATATTTCTTTCTTCTTATTTCATTAGGATTAATGTTTTTTATTTCCTGTTCGGAGGAGTTTCCTGATCAACCTCAAGGAAACTTACCTCCGGAGACAGGAATGTTCTTATATCCTGACTCAACGGTTTCACAACAGCTAAGCAGGTTAAGAGTTCATTGGTGGGGTGATGATCCAGACGGTTTAGTTATTGGTTATTATTTTATTTGGGAAGGTATTGATACAAAATGGACTTTTACCACAAAAAATGACAGCACATTCTCTTTACCAATTGGAACTTCCGACACAACTTATAGATTTTTAGTATCGGCTGTGGATGCTCAAGGAAATGGAAAATATGATTCGAAGATTTTTCAAAATGGAATTGATTTTGGACCGGAACCATTTGTCGATGGAAATAATAATGGTGTTTTTGATAACGGTGAAACTTATTACGATCTTGGTTTGATTGATCCAACACCGGCATCAACTTTATTCCCAATCAAGAACAGTTCACCTGTGCTTAGTTGGAATGAATTATCATTTTTACCGGATACATCTTTTCCGGTAATCACAATTGCATGGAATGCTTCTGATCTTGATGGAGATGAATCAATCACCGAAATTCAGATTGCCTTGAATGACACAAACAATTTTGTTTCAATTCCGGGAAGCGTTCGATTAGTAACCTTGCGAGGAATTAATTTAGACGACCAAAATCCCGAAGTTGAAATTTTAATAAACGCTTCTCCGCAAAATGTGCATTCAGAAAAACTTTTGGGATTAGTTCTAAATGGAAATAATAAAATCTTTATTAGAGCTTCCGATCTTTCGGGCGCTTCTTCTGATATCATTCAATTACCAGATACTTCTTCAATGTGGTATGTTCAAAAACCAAAGGGTGAAGTATTAATATTTGATGACTTGAGAAGTTCTACTTCAGACATTGTGGCTGCGCAATTTTATAATCAGATTTTTTCAACAATGAATGATAGTGCTTTGGCAGGAAAGTTTGATGTATTTGATCTTGCTAATAATTCAGTCGCATTTGAATCGGTTACGATTTTAGAAACATTAAAATTGTTCAAATATATTTTTTGGTATGCTGGTTCAAATCCACGTTTAGATTTATTGAACATCATAACTGAAAAGTTTACGCAAGCAAATGGCAAAATTGCATTCTCAATGACATTCCAGGCTTCAAGTTCAACATTCTTATTTGATCTTTCATCATTGCAGGGATTTCTGCCGATAGATAGTGTAAGTGGTATTTTAGGGAACGGCTATTTGCTTTTAGGTGCTGATGTTGTTCCATCACCAGAAAATGATTTTGATTTTCCTGCCTTAGAAACTTCTGTAACTATTGCATTTGCAAGATCATATACACCAAATTCAATAATTGCTGAAAATATTTATGATCTCTATGATAGAGATGGAATTGCACTCGGCAACATTGCATTCAGAACGACTTCTAAAAATCTGTTTTTTATAGGATTACCATTGCATCAATGTAACGGTGGTCCTGCAAATGTACCTGCATTACTTACAAAAATCTTT
>JALHTS010000640.1 GCA_022865965.1 Ignavibacteriaceae bacterium | reverse complement strand
TCTTCAACTTTTACATCATCAATATAAAGTTGATTGTTTTTGTTTTTAATAAATTCAGTTTCGAAGTATTGCATAAGTTTATTTTATTTAAGTCATGCTGAACTTGTTTCAGCATCTGATTGTTAAAATTATTAAAATCCCGAAACAAGCTCGGGATGACAGAATTCAATTGTACAAATAATATTTTTTAGAAAGTTTTCTAAAATTCTCAACATCCTTTTTTAAGTAGGGGAGAATATCATCCACTTTTAAGTTTTGCATAAATAATTCTCTTATCTTACCTGTACCCAAAACCTTATCAAACGTATCAAATCGTCCTTCATTTTCAGAAATAATATTTCTTCCATAAAGTTCATTAACAGCCTGTGCAAAATAAAATTGTATAGGTAAAAGGTGTACCGTATTATAATTAGTAATATAAATTTGAACACCATTTAACATTTTATCTTTTCCAAATGCATAATATGGCTTGTAAGAAATCGGTCTGAACGAAACTCCTTCGAGTCCGTATGAATTCATTTTATTTGCAAGATCTACAGAATTAATCCACTCAGTTGCAAAAGTCTGAAAGGGGATAGTATAACCAACACCAATTGATAATATTCCTCTAAGTTCTCCGATAATTCCTGAAGCAGCATAGTAAAATGAAGAATAATGATGAGGAATGTGAGGAGAAGTTAATATCCATGGTAATCCTGTTTGCTCAAAATACATTTCGCGTTTCCATCCCTCCATAGGAATAACCTTTAGTTTACACTTGACAGAATTTTTCAACAAACCTTCTTCATTAAGTAATATTGCAAGCTCACCAACCGTTAATCCGTGTACGTAAGGAATAGCAAACGGACTGACACCAGAAAAATATCCATCTTCAACAATGTTGCCTTCAATCCTGTTTCCACCTAAGGGATTTGGACGGTCAAGGATTATAACTTCTTTATTGTTTTTAGCTGCAGCCTCCATAACTAATCCCATTGTGTTTATATATGTGTATGATCTACAACCAATATCCTGCATGTCAAAAACAAGAATATTAATATCTCTTATTATTTCAGCAACTTGTTTAAGAGATTTCTTGTAAAGGGAATAAACGGGAAGTTGAGTTAAATCATCTGTATAATTTTCAACGATTTCACCTCCTGAGTGATTTCCTCGGACACCATGCTCAGGTCCATATAATGCAACGAGATTAACTTCGGAAGTTTCAAATAAAATATCGACTGTTGATTTTAATTTACTGTCAACTCCAGTTGGATTAGTTACCAAACCAACGCGTTTCCCTTTGAGAAGATCAAAATTTCTGTCGCGTAAAACTTCAATACCTGATTTTACTTTTGATGAAGTAACAACTTTATCTTTATTTAATTCTGACTCAACCATTCTTAAGAAAGAACCATCCTCAAAATATTTATATAAATCTTTACCTGGGCAAAGTGTTTCTGTGTAATCTTTGTGAGTTTTTATGTCTTTAACTTCTATGCGATATTTTTGTTTAAGAAAAGCTGTAAGCTTAACCAAAGATTTTAATGAAGCATCACTTAGTTTTTGCACTTCATAGTTTCCAACAACACAAATTAAAGCATGACCACGGACATCATAATCAGTATTTGTATCACCGGGATAATTGATTGGGCGTGCTTCATAAATATTTCCTTTTAGATCAATCATAAAGTGGTAAGGAATATCAATCCATTTCTTTTCTGATCTGCTCCAGCTTTGAAGATTACGGAGATACTGAATCATATCTTTATCTTCAGCAAATTCTTCGCCACTGTGATGAATTGTAATTTTGTTTATTGAGTGTAGTGGAAGTAATTTGTCAAGTGATTGCCAGCCCCAATCGACTCTTGAAAAAACTTTTAAATCATTCGGATATTCTAATTCAAATATATTTATCATTTGGGAACTTGAAGAACATCCTAAAAAATATGTACTAATAATTAATAGAGCTATAGTAACAAATGTTTTCATGTAATTCCCTTTTTCTATAAAAAAACAAGTTTAATATCAAGGCTAAGGATAAGCTCAAAATCGTTTAAAGATATTCCGTTGAATTTTATCATATCGCAGTAAGTAACAGGTAAATTATTTTATAATTGTGGCATCAATTTACAGTTAAAGAATAATACCTTCAATCGATTTTTGTTTTATCTCCAACATAAATTCAATATTTTACAAATAATATTTTTGAGTTTATTCAAAACGTAAGCAAATTATTTATTTGACCGGATGATACTAGTGTATTTCTACAACAGATTCTAAATAAATATTTCGAACAACAAATCAAGTTTATTATGGAACACTACGGGTTTTGGTCTTTGCTGCCGCCGGTCCTAGCAATTATTTTTGCAATTAAAACACGCCAGGTTTTTGTTTCTCTCCTTTTTGGAATATGGCTTGGCTGGGTTATACTAAGTGATGGAAACTTTATTGATGGAAGTAATGCAACAATACAAGCTC
Organism: Ignavibacteriaceae bacterium; assembly: GCA_022865965.1. Classification (GTDB taxonomy): domain Bacteria; phylum Bacteroidota; class Ignavibacteria; order Ignavibacteriales; family Ignavibacteriaceae; genus JAGXRK01. Next base: position 496 of record JALHTS010000640.1, on the reverse strand, counting down.
TTGTTGATGTATTCAAAGATAGTGGTAATACACGAACAATAATGTTCAGCTGCCTTGTTGGTGCTTTGATAGCATTCATTCAAAGGTCCGGCGGTGTTGCAGGATTCGTTAAAGTTATAAATAAATTTTTAGATCATTTAGAGAATAAAAAAATAGGCAACAGCAGAAAGACAGTTCAACTGCTTGCCTGGGCAACCGGTACAGCGATTTTTGTTGAGTCGAGTATTAATGCTTTAACTGTTGGCGCCATATTCAGACCAATATTTGATAAACTAAAAATCCCTCGTGAAAAACTTGCTTACATTGCAGACTCAATCTCCGCACCGACTTGTATATTAATTCCTTTAAATGCCTGGGGTGCTTATATAATGGGACTAATTGCTGCTCAGGGATTCAGCAATCCTTTATCAGTCTTGGTTAAAGCTTTTCCTTTCAATTTCTATCCAATGCTTGCAATGGCTATGGTGCTTTTTGTTATTCTTAATCAAAAAGATTT
>JALHTS010000639.1 GCA_022865965.1 Ignavibacteriaceae bacterium | reverse complement strand
TGAATTTATTGATTTGAATTTGCGAGGACAGTTAGCCGTGAGCAATCCGATTAAACTTATATGGCTTGGTGTAAATAATGGAACCGGCGGAGCGAAGCCCGACTTTTTTGAGGATATGATCCATCTTTTCAGACAGTTGATGGGAAAGGAATCGAAAGAGGAATTCTCAAAGGATAAGCTTGAAGAATGGATGAACAGATTTCCATCAGGTTTAGATCCAAGAATTGTAAAACTAAGAGAAGAAAACAGAGAGCGAATTCTGAATATTATCATCGATAAAATTGATGAAGGTGAAATTAATGATTCAAAGTACAAATTCGATCAGGATTTAACCCGGGAACAAAAGTTGTCGGTTGCTCTTGAATGGTGGAAAGAAAGTACTTTTCATTTAAGATTTGCTGTCCGGTCTCCCGATTTATTAAATGAATTTCTTGGCTATTCACTCGATCCCGATACGATGAACATTCTTCATGAAGCTGAAAAGAAAGGAATTCCGTTTTTTGTCAATCCATACTATTTATCACTTCTACACGTACGTGTCCCCCATTTTGCAGTTGGAGCAGATCTTGCAATAAGACATTACGTTGTTTACAGCCGCCAACTGATTGATGAATTCGGCTTCATCACTGCGTGGGAAAAGGAAGATAAAGTTGAACCGGGAAAACCTAATGCCGCAGGATGGATACTCCCCTCTCATCATAATATTCACAGAAGATATCCAGAAGTTGCAATTTTAATTCCCGATACAATGGGAAGAGCTTGCGCAGGTTTATGTTCATCCTGCCAGCGTATGCACGATTTTCAGAACGGCTATCTTAATTTTAATCTTAACAAGCTTAAGCCGGATGAGACCTGGCCTGAAAGATTAGAAAAATTAATGGGCTATTTTGAAAATGACTCTCAACTTCGTGATATACTGATAACCGGCGGCGATGCGTTTATGAGTGCAGATAAATCTCTTGAACAAATTCTTGATTCTCTTTACCGCATGGCTAAAAGAAAACGCGATTCAAATGCTCAGCGTCCGGAAAACAAAAAATATGCTGAAATTCAGCGTGTTCGACTTGGAACACGGTTGCCTACTTATCTTCCTCAACGCATAACGGATAATCTTGTAAGGATTTTGAAAGAGTTTAAAGATAAAGCATCTGAAATTGGTGTTAAACAATTTGTTATCCAGACTCATTTCGAATCTCCGATGGAAGTTACACCTGAAGCTGAAGAAGGAATTAAAAAACTTATCTCTGCCGGTTGGATTATAACTAATCAGCATGTATTTACTGCTGCTGCTTCAAGAAGAGGTCATAATCTTAAATTAAGAGAAGTTCTTAACGATATAGGTGTTCTTCCCTATTATACTTTCTCGGTTAAAGGATATATGGAAAATTATTTTAGCTTTGCTCCAAACGGTCGGGCAGTTCAGGAAAGTATAGAAGAAAAAATTATTGGTAATTTATCTGATAGCAGTATAGACTTAATAAAAGGATTTCCAGACGAACCGGAAAATATTCTTGAGAATATTAATTCCGTGCGCAGAGCTGAAAATATTCCGTTTCTTGCTACGGAC
>JALHTS010000638.1 GCA_022865965.1 Ignavibacteriaceae bacterium | reverse complement strand
GGTATTCTTTTCTTAAAAAACCCAGATAGTTTTAACCGGGTTTGAGGATAAGGTTTTATTATCAATTATACCTTACTTTTATTGATTAGGAAATTTTGAGTTGAAACTTTAACTTCTGATTAAGAAATAAAATTTAGATTGAATAACCTTCAGTAGAAATTAAAAATATCACATGCTCAAATACCAAAAAATCCTTATTTCTTTAAATCCAGAATTGATGATTTTGAATAAAGCGGAAAATAAGTCAGCATATCATGTCACTCTATCAGGAATATAAATCATCCCTAAAAATTACTGCCGGTGAAGAGCTTTTCGATCTTATACTATTCCGCCCCATGGCTTTTGTTCTTGTTAAAGGAATATCTTCTACACGTATAACGCCAAATCAGCTTACATTTGCGGGCATCTTAATTTTCATCGCTGCCGGAGTATTTATATCAACAGGATCAATTGAGGCTGTTTTTGCAGCAGGATTATTTATCGTTATTGGCAACGTTTTAGACTGTGCCGATGGTCAGCTTGCACGTGTAAACCAATCCGGATCTGAGTTTGGAAGAATATTAGATGGTATGGGCGATTATATTTCCGCAATATTATTGTTTATCGGTATCGGTTTATGGGGTAACTCTCAATCGTATGATCCGCTGATCTGGTGGGGACTTGTAATTGTAACCGGTGTGGCTTACGGATGGCAGGCTTCACTTGTAGATTACTATCGTAATGAGTTTGTTTCACATTTTGAGGGCAAGGAAAATTTCATTACAGATGAAATTGAAAGATCAAAGGATAAGCTTCTGAAACTAAAAAATGTTAAAGGAAATAGATTTAATAAATTTATTCTTTCGTCCTACATCCTTTATTCCACTATTCAGATAAAAATGCAGCCAAAGCAAATAAAAATAGATATCAGCTCGTCTCAGCAATATGTAAAGAATAACTTATTAATTATACGTCTTTGGTGTTTTAATGGTACCTCTACTCTAAAATTTCTTGCTGTAATTTGTTGTTTCATTAACAGGTTGGATATTTTTATAGTTTATGTTCTTGTTTTCGGAACCATTTGGTCGTTGTTTATTTTGATATTACAAAAAAAGGGGGATAAAAAATTACTGATGAGTACGATATGATCATGGCTTTTGCTACCGGTTGTGTTGTGGGATTTATTATTGCTGTTCCACCAGGTCCTGCCAGCATGGCCATGATAGGACGAGGACTCGAGCATGGTTTCAAATACGGTATAATGGTGGGAATTGGGGCTGCATTTAGTGAGGCTTGTTATGCTGCACTCGGATTCTTTGGCGTTGAGCTTATCAATACTCCCGGCATAGAGTATGCCCTTCGAATTGTGGGAATATTGCTGGTACTTATAGTTGGTGTTCGTTTCACTTTTTATTCAAAATCTTACAGTACTAATAAAAACGTTAAGCAGAAAAAGGTACAGAGAAGAAAATCATTTGTTCTGGGATATATGATATCAATAGCCACCCCAACTATCGGTGCAGCTTATTTCGTAGTTGCTAACCTTGTTCATTCGTACGATATTTACGAATC
>JALHTS010000637.1 GCA_022865965.1 Ignavibacteriaceae bacterium | reverse complement strand
GGTAGAGAAATTGCAACTCTTGTAAACGAAGAAAAACCCGCAGGAAGTTATGAAGTTGAATTCAAGTCTACAGTCGGCAGCCTGCCTTCCGGACAGGCAGGTCTTCAGTTGGCAAGCGGAATATATTTCTATAGATTGCAAGCTGGTGATTATGTTGATACGAAGAAGATGTTATTAATCAAATAAATAGTTAACAAGATGAAACAAATATTTTATCTAACACTGTTTGCCATTTCACTATCAAGGATAGGTTTTTCACAAACTATCACATTTGATAAAACTTTACCTTCAAGTTCTGCAACACAAGTTTTACAAACTGATGACGGTGGTTATTTACTTAATTGTTCGAGTTATTTAAATTTTATTAAAACAAATCAGTTTGGTTATATCGAATGGACCAAAGAGTACCCTGAAATTATTAGACCGGGAAAGAAAATAAGCGAAACTCTAGATGGCGGATATATTGCTGTGGGTAATAAATTAAACGGCTCTTTTACTGACATTTGTTTGGTAAAATTAGATCAAAATCTCGATACTAGTTGGACAAGAACTTATGTCACTGATGATCAATCAGAATTGGGTCAGGCAGTTATTCAATTACCTGATGGCAGCTTTATTATTTCTTCAATGGATTACGTTAAATATTTCTTGAGAAAAACTGACGTAAATGGATCTTTAATTTGGACTAAAGAAATAGCCCTTCCTCCATCGTTCATAACAACATCTTTTCTTGTAAATCTTAATGACGGCAATTTTTTATTTGGAAATCGATCAGGTATCATAAAGATAAATTCAGAAGCTGATACTATTTGGAGTAAATCAATATTGGGTATAATTTTCAGTTATTTGACCAACGATGGCTATATTTTACTTTCAACTTCTGACTATCTACAGAAATTCGATCAGGATGGTAATATTATCTGGCAAAAAGACATTACGAATGTAAAGTCCTTCGCTCAATCTTCTAATGGAAATTATGTATTATTAAAAGGAACCATTTATCTACCATCCTCGTGTGAAGTTATAATGATAGATACTGGTGGAAACATTTTATCCGAAACTTCATTTGAGAATTGGGGTGAGTGCATTTCCGGCACTGAAGATGGTGGATTTGCTGTCTGTGGAAGTGTAAAACCGGCTAATTATTTCTACTACACCTGGCTTCTTAAAACAGATAACAATATTAATTATGATGCAGTAAATTTGAAGCAGCCTCTGGATGGTAAGAATTTAAATATCTTTAGTACATATCCAATAACCTGGAAAGCTAATAATGTTAACTATGTAAATATCGATTATTCTGTTGATAACCAGATTAGTTGGAACAGTATAATAAATTACTTCCCTGCCGAGGTTGATACTTTCTATTGGACTTTACCAAATATGCAGTCAGGCAATTTGTATTTAAGAATAAGTGATTCATTCGATCCGGATATTTATGATAGAAGTGATCCACCCCAAACAGCAATTTATTATCAATCTACGGATTACATTTCTGCCAATGAAATATTAATGTGGATTGGTAATAATGGAATGGGCTCACACGATCCAAGAACAAATGGCAGCGGTTTTTATTGGCCCGGTGGTGATTCAGCAAAAATATCCGCAATCTTTCAAGATGGATTAGTTTGGGGCGGAAAGGTAAGTGGTGAAATTAAAGTTAACGGTAGTACCTATCGATACGGCCTTAAACCTGGCAGAATACTAGAAGATGGTACAGCAGATAATCCACTATCAACTTCAAGCAAAATTTTTAAGATAAGAAAAGACTGGCAGACACTTCCCGAAGGTATTTTTAAAAAAAGACTTGAATATGATTACAACCATTGGCCCATTGAAGCTGGTGCACCGTGGGATGATATTAACGAAGACGATGTTTACACTCCCGGCTTCGATAATCCAAAATTTATTGGTGATGAAACTTTATTTTATGTAGCAAATGATCTTGATACTGCAACGTCAAGATTTACTTACGGTTCTGATCCGATTGGCTTGGAATTTCAAACAACAGTATTTGGTTTTAACAGAGAAGACCTGAAAGATGTTGTATTCAAGAAATACAAAGTGATAAACAAAAGTACCTCTGATATTGAAGATATGTATTTTACATACTGGGCTGATGATGATTTGGGTGATGCAGGTGATGACTATGAAGGGTTTGACTCAACACACAATATGGCATATGTATATAATGGAGATAATGATGATTTGGGTTATCCCGGTTATGGCATTGCTCCTCCAGCATTAGCACACATGATTATTCAGGGTCCAATCATTCCTGCTTCCAATATAGACAGCGCGAGATATGATACTGGATGGAGAACCGGTTTCAAAAATCTTGGAATGACTTCTTCCGGAATGATCCTTAAATCCTCATCTACCACCTATCCAACTGATGTTCAACAAGGTGTATACGAAGGTACAATTCAATTTTATAACACAATGCAAGGGTTAATAAATGATGGGTCTTTTGTTATTAATCCTTTAACTAATGAACCAACAATCTGGTCTTTATCCGGTGATCCTGTTTCCGGTGTCGGCTGGTATGAAGGTGATGGTTGGCCAGGTGGTCCGTCACCACGAGATCAGAGATATCACGCACCAACAGGTCCGTTTAATTTAGCGGCAGGTGATACTCAGGAAATTGTTATAGCTATTCCAATTGCAAGAGGAACAGATAACATAAACAGCATCACTAAACTCAGAGAACTTGCTGTTCACATTCAGGAGTTTTATAACACAGAGCTTGTTGAAATACTAAACACAAAAGAAACTATTGCTCCTTCGGGTTATACTTTATATCAAAACTATCCTAATCCTTTTAATCCCAAAACGACAATTGAATATGAAGTGCCCGAGAAAGCAAATATAACAATAAAAATATACGACATACTCGGAAGAGAAGTAAATACTATTGTGAATAACGAAGAAAAAGTAAGATGGAAATACAAAGTTGAGTTTGATGCAAGTACTCTTTCCAGCGGAGTATATTTTTACAGAATACAAGCCGGTAGTTTTACTCAAACAAAAAAGATGATGGTACTGAAATAAACTTTACTGAGAGATTTGGTATTTATTAAGTGTTGATTTATTACCAAATAAAATTTAATTAACACCAAAAAAATATGAAAACTATTTTTGCCGTAGTATCCACATTTATTTTATTGTTTATTTCCTGCAATGAACAATCCACTGAACCGATTACTCAAACCGTAGAACTGCTTCCGCTTAAATTGGGAAACTACTGGATTTACCGCGTAGGAATTAAAGATTCCTACAATGACACTATACTTTCCTTCCGGGATACACTAAGAGTAATAGAACAAACAGAACGGGGATTTTTGTTGCAATCAAGATTACAGATAATTCTATTAAATGGTTATTATAAAAACGACACAGAAGGACTTTATATGAATGACACTCTTCAGTTTAAATACCCCGGTGTTGTTGATGAAGAGTGTGGCTTAATGGGATTAGGAAATATTATTGATATATATGGAAATAAACCCGAAGGTATTATTTCCAGAACTGATTTTAAATATTCATTCGTTACATCAGCAGATACTATAACTTTCAGTGATTGTTATTATTATTTTCTACTTGCATTTTATTTCACTGATGAAATAAAAAAATCCGGTTATACAATTTTTAAACCTGGTATTGGATTAGTCGCGAGTGATTGGGCGGATATAAATGAAGTTGTGAATGAATTTTATAATCCATTCGTTTCATTAGTTGGTTATCATTTAGAATAAAAATCTGAATAATTTATTCATACAAAGAAGTGCTGCTGATAAAATAATTGAGCATTGAACATTTATCAATGAACATTAAAAAAAGCGATCAATAGGTCGCTTTTTTTTATGCAATTTGTTCGTGTGTTAAACAGTGAAGTGTTCCTAATCCCCAGACTAAATCCATAGCGTGAATTCCGATTACAAGTCTATCCGTAAATAATTCACTTAATATTCCTAACGCTATTCTATCTTTCGGATCATTAAAAGTAGGAACAAGAACTGCATAATTTGAAATATAAAAGTTTGCATAGCTCGCAGGAAGTCTTTCACCTTTAAAGATCACAGGTGAAGGCATTGGAATTTCCACAACATTTAATTTTGATCCATCTTCTAATCTCGCACCATAAAGTCTTTCACGGTTTTCCATAAGCGGATTATAATTCGGATCGTTTGGATCATCTTCCATCACAGTAACAACAGTATTTTTATTTACGAATCTTGTTATATCGTCAACGTGTCCGTGTGTATCATCTCCAGCGATACCTTTATTTAACCAGATAACGTTTGTGATTCCCAAATACTTTTTGAAAACTTCTTCATAATCTTTTTTAGTGAATCCTGAATTACGAACCTGAACTTTATTGTCCATCAAACACTCTTCAGTAGTTATTAAAGTTCCGGAACCATTGTAATCAATGCTGCCGCCTTCAAGAACTACTTCCCTGTTTTTGTGTTCGGCTTTAATCCGAGGAAGATTTAATTCCTTAGCAATCATCTTAGGAATTTTTATATCTTTTTTATAGTTGTCATATTTTGCCCACGCATTAAATTTAAAATTGATGACTATAGTTTCATTTTTTTCATTCTTAACAAATTGGGGACCTGCATCACGCAGCCAATTTCTATCTGTCTCCAGTCTGAAGAATTCTACATTAGTTAAATCGGCATCAACTGCTTTAAGCACTGCTTGAGCTTTTTTCTGATGTAGTTTTGATTCAACAATAATTCTTACTTTTTCAGCACGTGAAATATATTTTACAATTTCACCATAGACCCATGGAATTGGAGCAAACTTACCCGGCCAGTCTTCTTTATTATTCGGCCAGCCAATCCAGGTTGCTTCGTGATATTCAAATTCGGCGGGAAGACAGTATGTAACATTTTCTTTATTCATCGTATTTATAACAATATCACCCTTTCAGGGTTTGTTCAATTATATAACTAAAATTATGCTATAGTAATATCAGCCCTTCGGGCTTTTGATTTATAAATGTTTCCAAACTTTAGCTCCAATAAAAAATCAAATCAATAAAATTT
>JALHTS010000636.1 GCA_022865965.1 Ignavibacteriaceae bacterium | reverse complement strand
TTATATTGCCATTTGAGTTTTGCCACACAACATTACCATTCAAATCAAGTTTTTGAAGAGTGTTTAAAGTCGAGAGCAAAATGTGATCCTCACCTGTGAAAAAACTTTGATTATTACCAATTACAGATTTTATCCAAAGAGTATCAGCATTTGAATTCATTTTAACGACTGTTCCGTATTTCCCAAATAAAAAATTATCATCATCAAGGTTGACTAAATAAGAGGATTGTTGAAAAGTAGCTAAAGTAATAACTTTTTTTCCCCAGATTAAATTTCCATTCGCATCAGTTTTTCTTAAATAAAAACCAGGATCACCCCCATCATATGATGAAATGATATAACTGCTGTCAGGCAATTGAATTAAATCATATCCTTTTTCCGATTGATCAGGTGCACCGTAAACTTTTGTCCAAATCGTATCCAAATTTTGATTAAATTTTATCAAACAAATATCAGATAAAGCCATATTCAACTCACTGTAAATTGCAGCATAACCTCCATCCAGTGTTTTAATGATATTCGATGAATAAAAATAAAAATCAGGATAACCCTTCTGCCATTCGATATATCCATATTGATTAGTTTTTACAATATTAAAAACCCCTTGATTAAGAATATATCCTCCATCATCCGCCTGCCACACCTGCGTTGGATTAATAGCCTCGATGGTTTTATCAAATGTGATAGTTTGTGAAAAACTATAACCGACAGTGAACAGCGCACATAACACTATGTAAAATATATTTTTCATAGGATCTCTCCTTAAGATTTCTTTTGCTAAATATTGATAGGAGTAACAGATTAGTTAAAAAATTTTTTTCAAGTTGATAAACGAGGACGTAGTTATCTATTTCACATTTGGAAATAGAATCAGCAGTTAGTGAATATGCAAATCGGAGGAAAAGCTGAAAATTACCGGCATATTTTCTCATTACGAGCCCCTAAAATAAGTGAATGCCACAAACAACTATAATGTAAGAAGTTTTATTATGTCAGTCAAACACTATATTAAGTTTTTTTACTGTTTTAGACCCTCGTTATTTAGTTTTGTAAATAATTTTGACATTCTTGCAGCATAATTGAAGAATCGACTAAATCCTACACAATGATGTTATAGAAGTTATTTGGACCAAATTTCCCTTACAACTAAGAGTATAAAACCAACAATAAATTATTTCCTGTAACAAAAACTGTTACAGAAAAATTTTTGTATTTATAAGCAAACGGCTTTAACTTTTACACTTAAATTTTAAAAAATAAACCAGAGGAGGTCTGCTCAGTGATAATCTCCATTCCCAAAGAAATTTTCCCCGGTGAAAATCGTGTTGCCTGCGTTCCGGATGTAGCTTCAAAACTCATAAAAGCAGGATATGAAGTTCAAATTGAAAAAGATGCCGGTTTAAATGCCGGATTTGTCGATGAGAAATACATATCAGCAGGAGCAAAAATAGTTGATAAATTGGATGATCTTTATTCTGCGGCTGATATCGTGGTAAAAGTTCAGCGTCCAGTCGAACATCCAACCGAAGGAAAGCACGAATTAGACCTGATGAAAAAAGGTAC
>JALHTS010000635.1 GCA_022865965.1 Ignavibacteriaceae bacterium | reverse complement strand
TAACAAATCTTACTAAGTTCGGTGCTTTTGTAGATATAGGAATAAAAGAAAACGGCTTGCTGCATATTTCTCAAATAACAGATCGTTTTATTAAAGACCCTTCCGAGGTGTTAAAGTTGGACCAGAAAATAATGGTTAGAATTGTTGATATTGATGTTGAAAGAAAACGAATTCAATTGAGTATGAAAGAGGGATAGTCTGGTCAAACAAATTTACTATCTCAATTGCACTTATCCGCCGCCGCCTTCAATTGAAACAATTGGAATTGTTGGAAACGCACAATGGCTGATAATTCTCTGGGGCTATTGGATTGATAAAAACAGAGAGGCATTATGATTGACAAAAAACAACTAACAAAAGATTATAAATCGCAAAAGCAGCCTGCGGGTATTTATGCTGTGCATAACAAGATAGATAATAAAATGTATATCGGCACAAGTAAGAATTTACCTGCCGTTGTAAGAAGATTTGAATTTACACTTCAGATGGAAAACTTTCCTTACCAGGAATTGATTGATGACTACAAAAAATTTGGCAAAGATAATTTTGAAATAAAAATTCTTGATGAACTTGAATTAAAAAACGAGACAGAAAAAGAAATTGATACCGAACTAACCTCCCTTGAAGAATTGTGGATCGAGAAGTTAGCTGCTGAGGGAGTTAGGTTTTATAATAAAAAAATTTAACTGACCTAAGAGGCTGTCTCATAAGTCGTGTCGTAAGTGTCATTCCCGTGAAAACGGGAATCCTGTGCCCTTTAAACAAAATGGATTCCCACTTTCGTGGGAATGACGATCGAGCAATTTTCACTTTTGAAACTGGTCATTTTTATTTTTAATGTAGCTAGACTTTACCTTTCAATACATCAAACCAATTGATTTTTCTTGTGAAGAACATTATTGCGGCCAAAATTAGGAACAATGCAAGGTTTCCCAGAAGCAATGAGTAATCCTGCATCTGAAGCAATACATAAACAAAACCATAAAATAAAATCAGCATCGTTAAAATTGACATAACAATAGTTCGGTCTTTATAAACACTCTTTGTATAGAGACTTATTAAGCTTATCACGAGAACTCCTGAAACTAAATATGAATATTGAAAGCGAATATATTCAGACAATGACAATAGTAATGAATAGAATATTATTAGTGCCAATCCAATTAACATATATTGGATCGGGTGAATTGCCTTTCCGCTGAAAATTTCAACAAAGAAAAAACTTACAAAGGTTAATATTATAATTAGCAAGCCATATTTGGAAGATCGCATTGCCTGCTGATATTCATCGGCAGGAATGTAAAACTTTACACCGAACTTATCATTAAATATATTTTGCGAAGTTTGATTCCAGTCCTGAGAAAACTGTCTGTTAAAGTGATTAACGTTCCATGAAGCAGTAAAGCCATCATTGCTTATCTTTCTTTCTGCAGGAAGAAAATTTCCAATAAATGCCGGATTACTCCAGGATGAAGCAACGTTTACTTCCGTATTCTTTCCCATAGGAACAAAATTAAGATCATCAACTCCGTTTAAGGAAAGGTTGATTTCAAATGAACCGATTGGTTTGTCTTTGTCAATTGCTAACTCAGAATGAAATCCATTTTTAAAAATGTTTTTATCTTTAAGACCAGGATTAATCTTCTGCTTAACATCATCCCACTTAAGAACAACATTTTGCTGAATTCCTTTTGGATCATCTACGTTGAAGGACAAATAAACTTCTTCAAGGTTGGGATCATGAAGTTTGTCTTTCATCGTTTGGAGATCAAAGTTTCCT
>JALHTS010000634.1 GCA_022865965.1 Ignavibacteriaceae bacterium | reverse complement strand
TCATCAACACTAAGAAGAACTACACCATAATTATATCTGTTATATTTATCTTCAGGATTTTTCTCAACGGCTTTTTTGAATAAGCCTACTGCTTCACCGGGTTTATCAAGATTAATTAATGAGTTAGAAAGAGAAAGAGATATTTCTTGATCATCGGGATAAAGCTGGTTTCCTTTTTTAAGTATTTCTACTGCCTTTTCAAAATTTTCTTTTGCTTCAGCTTCTTTTTCCTGACTCTTCAGATTAATACCTTTTACCAAATAAATCTCACCCAGGAATCGGTAGCCTTCAACTGAATTTTCAAGCTCAATTAATTTTTCTAATTGTGGAATAGCAGCATCATTATCCCCTTTACTCAACTGAACGAATGCAAGATTTTTGTAATTATCTGCGGAGTCAGGTTCAATCATAATTGCAGATTTAAAATCACTAATTGCCATATCATAAAGAACAGTTATGCTATCCGGGTCAGCAGCTTTGTTACCTTTTTGGAAAACATTCACACCGCGATTAAAAGATATAGCCCAGAAATATTTTTTGGAATCAGTAATTTCTTTTTCGAATTTTTTGCTTACTCCAAGTGATCTGTTATAAGCATCAATCATTTCCTTGTAGTTACCTTTTTCTCCGTTCACATAACCAAGAAGATATAAACCTTCATCACTCTTTGGATTTTTTTCAATTTCTTTCTTCAGAACTTCAATTGCTTTATCATAGTTCTTTTGCTGAATATATAGTTTTGCACTTGTTAGCTCTGTTGATGAGCATTGATAACCGCTGAAAAACAATCCTAATAGTACAGCGGCTGTAACGAAAAGTTTGTAATGTTTCATTTTTTCTCCGAATAATACGTTTATTACTTAATATTGTTCTTAAATTTCTTATTATTGAATTCAAATCCAAAGGTAAAAATAACATATTATTTTCTAAATAAGTATAGATTTTTTTACAATAACTATAAATTGATTTTAGGACACTAAAAGGATAATTTTCGGTTTAAAATCGAGGTTATTTTGACTACCGAAAAAGTTATTCGCTCAGTTCCCAAAGTTCTTTTGCACGATCATCTTGATGGAGGGTTACGTCCACAAACAATAATAGAGTTGGCTGATGATGCAAAATATAGAAAACTTCCTACAAAAGATGCAGGAGAGCTTGGAAAATGGTTCCATCGCGGGGCTAATAAAGGAAATCTTGTTGAATATCTTCAAGGATTTGAACATACTATTGCGGTAATGCAAACTAAAGAAGGTCTTGAACGTGTTGCATATGAAATGATTGAAGATATGCATAAGGATGGTGTTGTTTATGTTGAAACAAGATTTGCCCCGGTTTACCACAGGATGAAAGGAATGTATTACGAAGATTCTGTTAATGCCGTCCTTGCCGGATTAGAGAGAGGTAAAAAGGAATTCGGGGTTGGTTTTGGAGTAATTCTTTGTGGAATGCGTAATATGAAAGATACTTTAGATATCGCAGAGCTTGCCGTGAATTTCCGAAATGATGGCGTGGTTGGTTTTGACCTTGCCGGTGAAGAAGGCGGCTATCCTCCCAAAAAACACATAGAGGCTTTTCAATACATTCAGAGAGCAAACTTCAATATTACCGTACATGCCGGTGAAGCATTTGGTAAAGATTCAATTTGGCAGGCTATACAATGGTGCGGTGCTCATCGCATAGGACATGCAACTAGATTGCTCGAAGATATAGTTCTGGATTCTGATGGCAACGTAATAAGTTTTGGTGAACTTGCTCAATATGTTTTAGATAAAAGAATTCCTCTAGAAATATGTCTGCTTTCCAATGTTCATACGGGCGCAATTGATAAAATAGAAAATCACCCATTCGGAATTTTGTACAAAGAAAAATTCCGTGTTACACTAAACACAGATGACAGGTTGATGAGTGACACGACGATGACAAAGGAATTTTTAACAGCTGTTGAATACTTCAATTTAAACTTTGAAGATTTTGAAAAAATTACACTTAACTCAATGAAATCAGCTTTTATTCCTTACAAAGAAAGACTTCACTACATTTATAATGTAATCAAACCTGGTTATCAAAAAATGAGAGAAAAAATATTATCGTTTAATAATGTTAAAGGAGAAAATGAAAAAATTATTCCAAAATTATAATTTTGAATTCGATAAGAACGAAAAAAAACTTCTTATTACCTACTGCAAACAAGCTATTAAACAGATTGCAGGAGATCAGAGACTTTATGCAGAGGAACGTGCATTTAATTCAATAATTGAGAAGCTAAGTTCGGATGCGAATCCTGTAAAGCTTACAAAAGATGAAAAAACGAGATTAACACATCAACTTGAAGAAAATATTAAGTTCATAAAAAAAGGTATGGAAAAAGCCTGGTTCATTAAAAAATGGTTTTACAAATCAATGTTAACTCAATACAATAATACGCTTGAAAAGCATTTCAGAGGATAAGAAAATAATATGATGCATGAAAAGAAAGTAATTAAAGCTCCTACCGGTATAAATATTTCCTGCAAAGGATGGATTCAGGAAGCTGCTATGCGTATGCTTATGAATAATCTTCATCCCGATGTCGCAGAAAATCCAGCAGAACTAATTGTATATGGCGGAAGTGGAAAAGCTGCTCGAAATTGGGATGCTTACGAAGCAATTATAAATTCGCTGAAGAACTTAGAAAATGATGAAACACTTTTAGTCCAATCAGGTAAACCTGTTGGAATTTTTAAAACACATACAAATGCACCACGAGTTATAATTTCAAACTCAATGCTCGTTCCTGATTGGGCTACATGGGATGAGTTCCGCAGACTTGAACAGCTTGGTTTAACAATGTACGGACAAATGACCGCGGGAAGCTGGATCTACATCGGCACTCAAGGAATTTTACAGGGCACTTACGAAACATTTGCTGAAGCTGCTAAAAAGTATTTTGGCGGCTCACTAAAAGGCAGGTTTGTTTTAACTGCGGGTTTAGGTGGAATGGGTGGCGCTCAACCACTTGCTGCTACATTTAATGGTGCCTCTTTTCTCGGGGTTGATGTTGATCGTTCCAGAATTCAAAAAAGAATTGATACAGGCTATACTGATGTAATTACAGATAGTCTTAATGAAGCATTAAAAATTGTTTTAGATGCAAAAACAAAAGGTGAAGCAATTTCAGTTGGTTTGGTTGGTAATGCCGGCGAAGTTCATCACGAGATTTTAAAGCGTGGAATTATTCCTGATGTTGTAACCGATCAAACTTCCGCTCATGATATGTTAAATGGTTACGTTCCAATGGGAATTAGTTTTGAAGAAGCGCTTGATTTAAGAAAATCTAATCCTGAAAAATATATTTCTCTTTCACGCAAGACAGTTGTAAAGCATGTAGAAGCAATGTTAGAATTTAAAAAACGCGGCTCAATAGTTTTTGATTATGGGAATAACATTCGCGGTGAAGCCAAAGAAAACGGATTATTAAATGCTTTTGATATTCCAGGTTTTGTTCCTGAATTTATTCGTCCTCTTTTCTGTGATGGTAAAGGTCCATTCAGGTGGGCTGCGTTATCAGGTGATCCCAATGACATTTATGTAACTGATCAGGCTGTGAAAGAAACTTTTCCGGATAACAAACTATTGCTTAACTGGATTGATATGGCACAAAAGAAAGTTCACTTCCAGGGATTGCCAGCACGTATTTGCTGGCT
>JALHTS010000633.1 GCA_022865965.1 Ignavibacteriaceae bacterium | reverse complement strand
CCATCAACCATTCCGCCCAGGAACAAATACTTAAATCGCAATCCTCGTATTTCATTAACTGAAGTAACAAGAACTCCTTTGCCATGTCTTTCTTTAATGTTGTAACGGTTGAACAACAAAGCGGTTTTTATTTCGTGCAGAAAATATGAAAGTGAAAAAGTCGTTGAACTTTCAAATTCATCTTCGAGAAGATCAAACAGTTCTTCTATTGTTTCAACAAATACAGTAATAGCTTTTACATTTTTTTCAATATTATCGGGATTGTCATTTATCAGCTTTGCAGAAAGTTTTAACGATGATAAAAGGGTAAGCAAATTTTCTTTAAAACTATTTATTGTCTGTTTCTTCTTAAATAATGAAAGTAAATTATTTATTTTATGAATATCATTCTTTGCTTTTTCATATTGCCATTTGGGCAAATGCTTTGCTTCTTCGTCATCATAACCATTTTGCATTTGTTCTAAAACATTTTCAATCGAATTGATCCAATTCTTATATCCGGCAACTAATTTTAAATTAGTCGAAACTAAAAGAAGATTTGAAAGATCAACACTCTGTATTTCAATCCATCTTCCGCTTAAAGCTCTGAAAATATTTTTGTAATAAAAATCATTTTCCAAAATTTCTAAAAGATTTATTATTGCAACTACCGGTGCAGAATTGCTTAGAGTATATCTATCAGTGAGATTAAACGGAATTCCATAATTATTAAAAATATCTCTTATCAAAGCCGCATGTTCACTTATCAGGTTGAAGGCAACACAAATTTCATCTGCTTTTGCTTTATTATCGATGATCAATCGTTTTATTTCTTTTGCAATGGTCTCAATTTCTTTAACAGGATTTGCAGAAACGGTTTTAATTATTTTCAGATTTGGATGCTGTGGTTCCATCTTTTTGGAAGCAAATAAATTTTCCCGAATCCTTTTTCTAAATTCATCAAACGAAGAGGCTGAATGATCTTGAATTTCAATAAATCCTTTTGTGCTCAGCTTATCGTAACAGTTTTCCAAATGAGAAAATATTTCATGATTGTATTTATGGTAATCAAATGAAAGAAAAAGTGAAATGTTATTAAGATTTGATAAACGATTTATCAAATCAATTTCCGGCCGGGAAAATTCATCAAATCCGTTCACAATTATTGTATTTGCATTGGGATATATCATGCGAAATGCTTTTACAAAATCTTCATCAGTTAGTTCAATTAAATATTTATAGATATCACCAAGTTCAAAAGCATTCAATTCTTTGGTTTTATCCTTATAAACAGAAAAAATATTAGCAATATCAAGTGCTTTAAATTTTTCTGAACCGGTCAGATCGACAGATTCCTTTTCAATATCTGCGGGGCTAATTCCCTGCCGCTTATACTCGCTGATTACGTTTTTCACCAATTCAAGAGTGCCGCGTGGAATTTCTTTTTTGTAATCATTAAAGTATTGCAAATTAACTTCAGAAAAAGATTGATTTAATAAAACAACTGCTGCGGCATCACTTAAAATTTTTGCTTCAATATTTCTGGCTTCATCAGACAGTTTTATTGAAATAGTAGCTAAAGTTTCAAGATTTAATTCAGATGCAGTCTGATTTGGTGCATTGCTTATAAGTTCTCTTTTCAGATAACGCACTTTACGGTTTGTGGGAACGATTAAAACAAGTTCGTTAAACTTACCTGCTTTAATTTTTTCATAAATAAGCTGATCGATATCAACTTTATCTTTTTGTGATTTTGTTAGTATCATTTATTTTTTTTAATAATAAATCTCTGTATGAAGCTCTTATTTGATTATCCGTTTTTAGATCCAAAACTTTTATCATT
>JALHTS010000632.1 GCA_022865965.1 Ignavibacteriaceae bacterium | reverse complement strand
ATTGTTGATTGACTATCTCGATGAAGAAAGCA
Organism: Ignavibacteriaceae bacterium; assembly: GCA_022865965.1. Lineage (GTDB taxonomy): Bacteria > Bacteroidota > Ignavibacteria > Ignavibacteriales > Ignavibacteriaceae > JAGXRK01. Next base: position 7,610 of record JALHTS010000632.1, on the reverse strand, counting down.
AAAACGATTTTGAAGTTGTGAAAGAATATCTAACCAGAGTTGGAATACCATTTGAAATTGATGCGGCATTAGTAAGGGGACTGGATTATTATACAAAAACAACTTTTGAAATTATTAGTAAGAAAGTCGGTTCACAAAGTGCATTGTGCGGCGGCGGGAGATATGATTTACTGATTGAGGAGCTTGGCGGAAAACCAACGCCCGGAGTTGGGGTTGCTGCCGGTATGGAAAGAATTCTGCTTGCGTGCGAAAATGAAAATAGCTTTTCAATTCCTGATCAGTTCATTGATGTTTACATTGTTAGAATTGATAAAGAGTTAGAGTTGGAAGTTTCTGAAATTGCTTCTTCATTAAGAAGAAAGAATTTGATTGTTGATTGCGATTATCTGTCTCGAAGTGTAAAAGCCCAAATGCGTGAAGCTAATAAACTGAATGCAAAATTTGTGTTGATCGTAGGCGATGACGAATATAAGAATGGCGAAGTACAGCTTAAAAATATGTCTGATGGTGAGCAGAAAACGGTTAAGACCGAAAAAATTGTTGAGATTCTTCTAGCTGCAAAAGAACAATCGCACAAATAAAATTATTAAATGATTCTATGAACCTGATTATTGGACGCAAACCAGTTCTTGAAGCAATAAACTCAAATGATAAAATTGAACAGATTTATATTTTATATGGCCAGCAAGGCGGAATAATTAATGCAATTACTGTTGCAGCAAAGAAAAAGGGAATTAAAGTAAATCAGATACCGCTTAAAAGATTTTCTGAATTATCACAACAATTTTCTCAGTCAGATATTAAAAATGCACAAGGTGTTCTTGCTGTTAAATCCGCGCAAAAATTTTATTTACTTGAAGAAATAATTAATCTCTCAAAAAAAGCCCTCTCCTTAGGAGAGGGTTTGGGAGAGGCTTTTCCCCTTTTATTAATTCTTGATTCTATTCAGGACACACACAATGTTGGTGCAATTCTGCGCACAGCCGATTGCAGCGGTGTAAACGGAATTATAATTACAAAACACAATTCGGCGCCGATAAATGAAACTGTAGTTAAAACTTCAGCCGGAGCGACTGAACACGTTAAGATCTGCCAGGTAAATAATCTTTCTCAGGCGATTAAGGAACTGAAAGATAACGGATTCTGGGTTGTCGGTTCATCACTTGAAGGTTCAAAACCGTACACAGCAGTTGATTACAAAATTCCGATTGCAGTTATTGTTGGCAATGAAGAAAAAGGAATTAAAAAACTCACCGCTGAAAACTGCGATTTCCTCGTTCACATTCCTATGAAGGGAAAAATCCAATCACTAAATGTTTCGGTTGCTGCAGGAATATTATTGTTTGAGATTTTAAGGCAAAGAAATAATTAGACTAACTTCTAAAATTCAAAGAATTTTTTTTGCAAATTATTATTTGCTTGGGACTATTATATCCTCTTGACTTTTTACTTATTAAAGAGGTTATACGTAAGATTAAGCTTTATAAATTTCTCGTTTTTTTACTGCCTCAAAACTTTCAGAAATCATAACACTTCTTTCTTCTAAATCTTGAACTAATATCCAATTATATTCTTTTGGCACACTAAGATTTTTTACTGTAACGAAACTAATAATAGAGCCAAACAAAACTATTGTAACTTTTATTTCAGTTTCTCCAGGTTCAGAAAATATTTTATGATAAGGAGCGTATTTATTAGTATAAGGAATTTGATCGATGATTAAGTTGTCAGTTTTCGTCCCATCTAAAATAAATTCTCTTAAGAAATTCATTCGAGAATCAATAATAATTTCACCAATGACCATACATAAATAATTATAAGCAATTAATGCGATTACTCTTTCATCCATATAAGCTTCACTTGGCTTCTGAAACCAAGAGAAAAATTTTCTTTTAATCACAGTTATACTATCTGTTAATTTATGTTGTTTATCAACTTCAATTTTTTTGAATTCATCAAGCTTATTTTCTATCTCTTCTTTTGACAATCCTTCTTTTCCCAAAATTTCACGCAATTTTTTATCGGTACTTTGTCTATCAACGTTTATAGAGCCATCATCTGCTTTCTCAGCTTTACTTTTTATTTTGCCATTCTTTAAGACTGCTTCCGTAATAGTATTATCATTTTTACGAGCTATATAAACTTGCCCTTTTTCGATCTTGTTAAATAATTTGGGAAGGTTATTTTTTAAATAATTAATCGCAAGACGAATAGTATAAGTTCGTTTTGCTTTCGAGACTAACTTACTCCCAAGTTTCCTATTATTACAATCAGAACATTGAATATCTGATTCTAAAATACCACCAATTGATTCGGGTATGATATGTTCAAAAGTGAGTTCTTTTTCTTTTAAACAAATAGAACATATTTTGAAATTACTTTGTATTCTCATAGCTTACATATAACGGCGTTGTTTTTAAGCCGCCGGCCAAAACAGCAATGCAGCTTGAAAGCTAATGCCAATAATTTTATAAATACTTTTTTATAGTAATCTACCTTAAATAGCAACTAACATTTACAACACAATTTTATAACAACACAAATGACAAACTGTTTAAAGCGGTCGGCTTATAAAACTTGTTAGGTTACGTGATTATATTTTTTTAATAGTCCCTTTATCATCAAGAAATAATATTATCAAATCATTATTTGAATCGTATCCTAAATTAGTTTTACAGAATTCATTAACAGTAAAATTTGAAATAGTTTTTAGCATCTGTAATATTTCATATATCGTTTTTTCTAACTGAATAAAATTTATTGGCTTAGAACGTTCAATATGTAATTTAAATTTACTTATTGTGTTTTCTATATCAATTTTATTTTGACCTTTGCCAATATGTTTATTTGTATCTCTTAAATCCTTTATAAACTTTAGTTCGGTAGATTTATATATTTCGTTTACCTTTGCCGATAATTTAGGATTAACTTGTTTTAATGGTTTAATAAACTTTTCATAACTAAACCCCAAAGTTTCCTTTCCATTTATATCATAAAACCAAGCAATAAACATTGCAAATATATCAAGAGCTGACCTTATTGAATCTAACATCACTTCAATGAAAAATTCTTTAACAAACTTATCAGATAATTCAATACCGCTTTTTCTTTTTAATTCAATATTCCCTTGAAAATGTTCAACTCCAATAAAGAAGGTATCAAGTTTGTCAATGAAAGCTTGCAATTTTTCTAAAGCAGTAGCGTTTCTAACATACCTTGATAATTTTATCCCATTTTTTCCGTCTAAAATAAATGAATATTCATCATAATGTTTAATGCTTCCACTTCGTGGATATTTAAGGTGTGAATCAAGTTTGCGATAATTAGCACACAATTCATCAATAAACCTTTGAGATACTATTTCAGAAAAACTATACATACACTTAAGAGTAACCTAACTATTAATTATACTGAATTCTCGATATTCAATTCAGTTGCTAAAAAAAATTATTTTGGTTATATCGATCATAACTCATTTAGTTAAAATCTTTATAAACCTAAAGTGATTTTATGAAATATCTGCCTTGTCTTTTCCTGCAAATCAAGACATCCCCAGCGGTCTGGTAAATGGAAGTAATGGGGGGTCGTGCATAATATTCGTGCCCTAAATATAAACACAAATGAAATGTAGCTTTAAAAAATATTATCCGCAACAGAAATTTTGTTTTTTGAAATTTTAAGACAACGTTCAAACTGAAACCATTAACGTTTGGAATGCTTATTCCTATTGACATAGACTTTTTCGAATGCTAATTTCCGATTGAGTATTATATTTTTAGGGGGCTTTATGAAAAGCATTGTTTTTTCTTTGTTCCTTATATCCTCTATTCTAACTTTCTCACAAACTTTCCATTCTTTGGATGGAAATGAAAACCCGCTAGACGGTACAAATTTAATTTACCGGCTTGGTGTTCAGGGATTTAATTATAGTCCGGTTTATATCCTTAATGTTAATACAGGTGTTGAGACAAAAATAATTGATGCGTATTATAATTCGTATCCAGGCAGCGAAACAGCCAAAGCTATCCTTGATTTTGAATTCTTTCCCTCCAGCGAAGATTTTGTTAACTGCGGTTTTATGATTTATCCCGATAATCACTCTTACATTGCAAGGAATGATACGATTGTTTATGGAGGAATGTCTGGTTTTAATAGAATTGATATTTCAAAACAAAATCCATTGAAAGTTTTTGCATTTGCAGGTGGTCCGCTGACGCGAAGTTTTGATGGCGGCTATACTTATCCCGAAGATTCCATTGGCTTAATTACAAATTTTGATGCAATTTCTTTAGCTGATTTTGATGATAATGTATTATTCGGAATTGATTACGATGGTCAGCTCGCTAAAAACGCAGTTGTTGTCGATACTTCTAAATTTTTCTTTGATCAGTACACAAAGTTTTTGTACGATGTTAATCAGTTTCACATCTATCGTGTAAATAAAACTTACGGAGGGTACGCATTAAGCGTATCAAACAATAAAGGTGAGGCATACACCTGGACAAAAGCATACGAGAGTAATGATCCGTTATTTATCACAATTGATTCCTTGCAATCCGGAACAATCTATCTTGCAGATGGAAGAAGGATTTATAAATCTACTAATAATGGATTTACGTTTTATAATTACAAAGATTTAATTAGCAACATTATTGGATTATATAAAAAGCCGGGCAGTGATATACTATATGCCTCAACTCAATATGCAATATTTGAAATTACACCGGATTCAATTACAATAATTAAATCTTTACCCACATCGCCTGACGTCTTTCAGTGGTTTCCGCTTGCTGTAGGAAACAGGTGGGTGTTCTCAAGCTATTGGAAGTATTACAATCCTTCTGGTACGCCATCGTATCAATTTGCGGGAACAAAGTATATGGATGTTGTCACCGATACTATTATCGAAGGAAAGCAATATTTTATTCTTGAAAATGATCTTCTAAATCAGTTTGTCTTTGAACAGAGAATGTTTCTTCGAGTTGATTCAATTTCAGGAAGAATATTCAGATACTGGGAAACGCTAAGCAATGAGTTTTTATTTCATGATTTGAATGCTGAGCTTGGTGATACTGTCTATTATCCGCTTTATCCGGAACAACCCTATTATTATTTGTGGAATGAGCACGAAAACATTTTTCTGAATGAAATGAGGATGATAAGAGAGTATTTTGAATATGCACCTTGCGGATGTTATCATTGGCTTATAAAAGGACTAGGATTAGGAACTGCAGTTTTTGATGAATTCGGCGGTGCTGAGGATAATTTGAAAGGTGTAGTATTGAATGGAGTTGTATATGGCGATACATCCTTTGTTGTCAGCGTTGAAGATGAAAAAGGAACGATCCCTACAGAGTTTAAGCTTTACCAGAATTATCCGAATCCATTTAATCCGGTAACAAAAATTAAGTACACAATACCGACCTCACCCTTAAATCCCTCTCCTTACCAAGGAGAGGGACAGAGGGAGAGGTTAGTTACTCTCAAAGTTTATGATATTCTGGGCAATGAAGTTGCAACTCTTGTTAACGAAGAAAAACCAGCAGGAAATTATGATTTAACCTGGAATGCAGCAAGCTTCCCCAGCGGAGTTTATTTCTATCAACTTAGAGCAGATGATTTTGTTCAAACAAGAAAGATGGTTTTGCTGAAGTAAAATTTTGTAATTAGAAATTACAAAGGTGAATTATGAAAACTTTAAATAGGGTTTCTTTAATTGTTTCCCTGGCACTTGTTTTACATTGTTCCTTCCTTTATCCTCAATATGAAAACAGGTGGATGTCTGTTGGATCACTTCATAATTGGTATTCTGAAATTGGCAGTGAAATAGAAGAAGCTTTTGTTTTAAGACAACAATACGGTATGCAGTGGCCGGCTATATATCGATATCAAGATATGCAATGTGCAAAGGGATTATGGCTTGGCTGCTCAAATTTTACTGATGAGAATAATAACTGGTATCCATATAAAGTAGTAACTGCTGGTCCCCGGGTTCCGCAATTCTATGCCCTTTATCCTCAAAGCTTCAAAACAATTTCTAAATTTGAACCTACTTACGTAACAGTGAACGGCTATCCTTCCTATGATAAAGAGATTATTATAGATAGTCTGGATAGTGATTTAATTTGGGATAGAGTAATTGTAAATAAAGTTAATACGCAATTAGGCGTAACTATTGAAAGAAAGATTTCACAATTAAGCCAAGGATTTAATGACAATTACATTATAAATGAATATATGCTTACCAATACTGGAAATACAGATTATGATGAAGATATTGAGTTACCGAATAATACCATTGATAGTCTGTATCTTTTCTTAACTTATCGGTATGCCATCAACCAATCTACAAGGTATGTAATAGGTAACTATACAGGTTGGGGGATAAATACAATGAATGATGCTCGTGGTGACGGACTAATTAATTCCGCAGGTGATCCCTCTGATGAGCAATTTAGAGCCCAGTTTTCCTGGCACGGGTATTTTCCGAATAAAATTGTTTCGTACGACAATATAGGCGGACCGATTTGGTATTTGAATAGTAATGCACTCATTTACAATACACCCGACGATACAATTGGCAGGTTAGGCGCTGCACAGTTTGTTGGGACCGTTACTTTGTATGCTGATAAATCTACCACCGAGAAAGTTGATGATCTCGGCCAACCGTCGACTACTTCCTTCATTGATAGTGATATGCAATTATTACAGGCAGGTAGTGATGCCTTTAATATTGACAGAATGACTCAGGAGTACAATTTAATGAGAACCGGTCATCAAACTCCGCGGCATGCTGATCTTGTGGTGCCGAGCGGAGATTATGCAATTCAGACAAGTCAAGCCAATGTATATCCCCCCTATTCAGGAGGTACATCGTACAAAATTGCTTATGGACCATATACACTATTACCCGGTGACAGCATCCGAATTGTAGTTGCTGAGTGTGCAGCCGGTATGAGCAGAGAAGAACAGATAAGAGTTGGAGAGCTCTTCAAGGCTGGTACTATAACTGCTTATGCAAAAAATACAGAGGTTATAAATCAGGGGCGTGATTCACTCTTTAGTACTTTCCAAAATGCAATTGAAGCATTTAATGAAAACTGGAATATTCCTCAACCACCAAGATCCCCTGCTACATTCAGCGTTGTAAGTGACAGCCCGAAAATTGTTCTTGATTGGACATTAAGAAGCGGAGATCCAAATCCGCCGGTTAAAATAAGAATTTACAGGAGTCAGAACTTTTACTTTGGTGATTGCGAAATGATTGCAGAATTAGAAGATACAGTTACACACTATGAAGATACTTCTGTTCAAATTGGAAAATTATATTATTACTACATAACTTGTGTCGGGCAGTATCAATCCGGAGGTACCGCAACCCCTCCTGGCGAATTAGAAAGCGGTCGTTATTACACTCAAACCTATGACCCCGTCAAGATAGGATCATTAACTAATGTTAATTCGGAATTTATTAATCCATATGAATATAATTTATCACAAAACTACCCCAATCCGTTTAATCCAAGGACAACAATTGAATATCAAATTCCGGAACTAAGTTTTGTCAAAATTAAAGTCTATGATGTTTTAGGAAGTGAAGTATCAACACT
>JALHTS010000631.1 GCA_022865965.1 Ignavibacteriaceae bacterium | reverse complement strand
TTTGACGAACCCATTGCGAATTCATCACAATTAGTTTTTCCGATTATGATCACATCTTCATCAATTAATTTTTGAACAGCGGTTGAAGTATAAAGCGAAATAAAATTGCCTAATATTTTAGAAGAGCAGGTGAGTGGATGATCTTTATAAGCCAGAAGGTCTTTTACTGCGATTACCATTCCGGCAAGTTTGCCATAATTACCTGATTGAATTTTAAGTTCAACTTCTTTGGCTCTCTGCTTTGCTTCTTCACCAAAAACAAAATTGAATGAGTTGAGATTTTTATGATCTTCAATGTTTTTGAGGAAATGTTTAACGTTTTCAATTAAGTTTAATTTACCTGATTTTATCAACCCTAATTTTTCTTTTTGGTTTTTATAGTATGTCATAGTAATAAAAGCTAAAGATAATGGTGCGTGCTAAATTAAATAAAATAAGAGAAAGCTTAAACTATAATTGTTGGCTGTTATGTGATAAAAAAGGCGAGTCGAAACTCGCATAGATGATTTTATTACAAGAATTTAAAGCGAGAAAGAAAAACGGTATATAAAATTTTAGTTTTCATTTTATCCTCCTTAAAAATTTTCTCCTTTGTATATAAATGCCGTAGAATTATTATCTCCGACAATAAATACTTTATTGTCCGTAACAAAAACTCCATAGAACCCGATATTTGTATTGCTTGTAGGTTCTAAATTCAACCAGTTAACCCCATTATAATGATAAACTGTTGCCTGGTTACCGACAACAAAAATGTTGTTGCTGTTGCTTCCCCTTATTTTTTTATGAATGGTACTGAAGTTCCCTACCTCTAGCCACTCGTTATTTGTCTTTCTGTAAATCCTCCTTCCTGCCAGATATACTTCTTTAGGATTTTTTCCATAAACTGAAAGAAGCGGTTTAGCCAGAAGCTCTTCATTCGGGAAAGTATCTGCTTCTTTTATTATCTGCCAGTTTATTCCGTTGAAATAATATAAATGATCTCTATCATTTAGATTTGTACCCACTGCGAATATCTCATTTTCAGAAAAGCCCCAAATATCGTTTATTCGGTCTTCTCCTTGAATTCCAACATCAGTAGCCTTCTGACCATCCCAATGAATTATCTTTCCCCATTCATTTCCCAGGTACAAGTTGCTGCTGCTTGTGCCCCAAGCCGATGTATAGGGTCTGTTTTCAAAAAGAACAGTATCAAGTGGAATGAATTGATTATTCACTTTCTTTGCATCAACTTGCTTCCATTCCAAGCCATCAAAATAATTAACGCTTTCACCTGCTGACCACACATCATTTTCAGAGAAACCATAAACAGTATATTGACCACCAACTTTTTTATCCCCAAGCCACTCTGTACCATTCCATTTGATTACACCATAAGTTGTATCGTTTATTTTTACACCCCCACAAGCCCAAACATTATTCTCATCTGTTCCCCAAACATCGTAAAGTGCGCTTTGCCATTCCCCTATTGTGTATTCCGTCCAGGTGTAATTATGGGTTGTAGGGGCTAGTGTTCTTGCTGTTACTGTGTTGCTTGTGTCTTTTGCACTTCCTGTACTGTCAATACTTATTGCATAGTAGCTGTAGGTTGTATCAAGCAGTAATCCCGCTCCGTTATCGTCATCTATTATTGTTGTATCTGTTATTACTCCGGGTAGTTCTGCAACTAAATTATTTGTACCACTAAGTTCTCTAAATAATTTAACTGTTTTAGACTGAGGGCTGACGACTGCCGACTGAAGACTTACAGAAACACTCCGGTGAGTTACATCCGCAATATTGATAACAATACTGTCTTTCTGCATTGGTGGTGGCGGTGGTATAATTGGCGGTTCGGTGGTGTCGCAGCCCGCTCCGCAGAGTAAGGTTAAGATCAGGAGTACGAGTGAGAACTTAAACGGGAATTTTATTTTACTGCCCATATTGTCTCCTCTTTGGTTAAATATTAACCTCAAATATTGTGCAAAAGAAATACAAGTAAAAAACAAACATTATTTTTTTTATCGGTAATTATTGGAATCGTAAATGTGGTATAAATTACTCTTTGCGAAAATTGTTTACATATAAATGTAGCTTTAACAAAAGTAAAAAGAAACAAAAAAGGCTGGTCTTTACTCACTTTCAAGAAACGGTTTAAGTGAAAATAAAATTCAATTGATAATACTATTTCTTTTCATCAGTTTTTTTAATTTCTTCGTCGGTCTTTTTTAATTCATCTTCAACATCTTTTAATGACTTCTTGAATTCTTTCATTCCTTTTCCGAGTCCCTGAGCAAGTTCAGGTATTTTCTTTGCACCAAACAAAAGAAGTACTACAAGCAATATCAGAATTATTTCACCGGCGCCTAAATTTCCTATAAATGCTAACATATCATCACCTTAGTTTTTTAAATGACTAGCTATTGATTTAAAAATAATTTGTCCGTCAGTATTATTCAAAACAGGATTACAA
>JALHTS010000630.1 GCA_022865965.1 Ignavibacteriaceae bacterium | reverse complement strand
TAAGGTTTATTATGTTCATTCAACGCAAATAATTCATTACAAAGGCGAAAGTACTAAGCGAAGCAACATTGATGAAACAAAAGTTTTTTACAAGGCAATGCATCTGTTTGTAAAGAAGCATCTATCAACTTCATTTCTTGTTGAATTAATTCTTCGCACAGCAATAATTCTTAGAAGATTTTTTGCTTATTTCGGAAAAGTCAAGCTCATTTTGGCAGCGATACTTATAGATGTTTTTCTTTTTATTGTTGCACTTCTGATAGCCGAGAATTTAATTAAAACACACTCTGACTGGGTAGGATTTCCTGATTTTGCTCTCCCGATAGTCTATATAGTTCCAGCATTGCTGTATTTATTTATATCAATGTTATCGGGTTCTTATACAAAAGATACTTTATCAGTAATGAAAAATCTGGTAGGTACTTTTATAAGTCTTCTGGTTCTGACATCATTAACGTTTTTCTTCAAACAATATGCTTTCAGTCGAGCAGTAGTTTTAATTACTTATTTAATTCTTTTTATCACTCTTCCGTTTTGGCGGATTGTTGCAAAACTGTTTTTCAGTATTGGCTTGGGGAAAAGTGACTTCAAACAAAAACGTTCAATTGTAGTTGGAACAGATGAAACTGCGATTAAAATAGCAAAAAAGTTAAAAGAAAAAAGAACGGACATTTATTCGGTATTGGGATTGGTCGGATTTTCTAATAAAGATGTTGGACAAAATATAAATGGGTTTGAAGTTATTGGAACCGATGTTAACATTGCTAAAGTTATTAAAGAGAATGAGATCAATGAAGTTATATTTTCTTCAGTACAGTTAACCTATAACAAGATGATTGAAATAGTATCGGGAAATCAGGATAAAAACGTTGAGTTTAAAATTGTTGGCAGCAATCTTGACTTCATTGTTGGTAAAACTGCTATTACACTTCTTGATGATCTCCCGTTGTTTGAACTTAATTATAACATTACAAATCCTATGCTGAAGTTTATCAAAAGAAGTTTTGATATTATCGTTTCAACTGCAGTTTTGTTTTTGATCTATCCTTTCATATTTTTCAAAGCAAAACTTACCGGAAAGAAAACTGATTTTTCAGAATTTATTCTGAGAGTACCTTCGGTTTTTTCCGGATCATTAAGTTTTGTTGGTCCGAATGAAAACAATAACAAAAAATCTTTTTATCTCGGTAAAAAAGGATTAACCGGTTTGTGGTATACAGATACAGATGGTAACAGAGAATCAGAGCGACAAAATATTTTTTATGCAAAAAATCAAAATATATGGCTCGATTTGGAAATACTTGGTAAAACATTAATCAAGATGTGGAGAAAATAAAAGATATGGCAAAAACAATTTTAGATTTTGAAAAACCTATTGTTGAACTTGAAGCAAGAATTGAAGAGATGAAAAAATATTCGGATAATCTTGATATTGAAAAAGAGATTATTCGAATTGAAGGAAAAGTAAAACAATTAAAAGAAGAATTATTTAAAGACCTCTCGAGATGGCAGCGTGTTCAACTTGCCCGTCACCCCGACAGACCATTCACACTAGACTATATTTTAGCGATGACAGACAGTTTTGTTGAATTACATGGAGATAGACTGTTTAAAGATGATAAAGCCATAGTTGGCGGATTAGCACAATTAGGTGATTATAAAGTTGTTATTATCGGTCATCAAAAAGGTCGTGATACTAAATCAAACCTTTACAGAAATTTTGGAATGCCAAATCCGGAAGGTTACAGGAAAGCACTTCGCTTGATGAAACTTGCAGAAAAGTTTAATAAGCCGGTAATTATGATGCTTGATACTCCAGGAGCATTTCCTGGGCTTGAAGCAGAAGAACGCGGACAGGCAGAAGCGATTGCGAGAAATCTT
>JALHTS010000629.1 GCA_022865965.1 Ignavibacteriaceae bacterium | reverse complement strand
TATGGAAGTCGAAACTTACCGATAACTGTAGGTCTCGGAGAGACAAAAATAGTATCAATTTCAGGGAATAAGTTTCCCAGTATTATTATGATAGTTATACCTCTTATAATTCTATTATCAACACTATTTAGAGAATTTATTACAAATCATATCTTTTTGAAATTTCCTGCTATAATAATTATTGTTATTGTATTAGTTGGTATGTTTTATTATCAGACAATTGGACGAAACAAATACATAGAAATCAAAGAGAATTTAGAACGGCCAGAATAACTTGAAAGCCCAAGAAAAAACTACCTACAACACACGCTAAATTCCAGCTGGGCAGAGATGCAGAAACCAAAGTTTTTCGTACCTTAGTTTTCGCATTAACGGGGGATAGAGAAACGGTTCTTTGCTCCCAACCGTAATTTAGCACGGAAATGTTATCTGAGACTGCCTCATAAGAAAATTTCACTTATGAGGCAGTTTCATAATTAGCAAAAAAAATCAAAAGACTTTAGCCCCTTTTTAACGGGGACTATATACTTCTTTGACCAAAGATTTGGTATAATAGTTGATTCTTTAATAATAGTATGATATATTATATAGTACTTGAATATATTCCACTTCAAAAATATGGCAACTATGTATAATCAAAATCAAAATAGATTTATTTTAGACGATAAAAAAGCATTAGCTACATTACTTTATGTGTCACAAAAAGTAAGCAATCTATATAACATAATGAAAGTAATTTACTTTGCGGATAAAGAACATCTAAGCAAATATGGGAGACTTATTTATGGCGAAACATATAAAGCGATGAAAAGTGGACAAGTGCCAAGCAGGGTTTATGATATGATTAAATTTGTAAGAGGAGACGGCACAATATCTTTTGATAATACAATTAAAGAAATGTTCTCTATTGAGAACGACAACAAAATTATTGCGAGAACAAAACCAGATATAAACTATCTAAGTGATTCTGATAAAATAGCACTTGACAGAGCAATTGGAGAATATGGTAAAACCCATTATATAAAATTATTTAGCAAATCACATAAAGATAGCGCATACAAGAAGACTGAACTCAATAAAGAAATTTCTTTAGAAAACATAGTGGATTCTCTTGATAACAAAGAGACTGTAAAAAAATATTTAGAAACTCTTTACTGCTAAATGACTCTGTCATTTAAGGAGGGGGATATTCTATATTTTATTAACGTTCCGTACACAGACCATCCTAAATTTCAATTAACCCTATCAACCGAAAAGGATTTATTTTTTGTTATTAATTCTGATATGAGTAATACTGTTGCAATAAATGATGATTTTAGAAATTGCCAAGTCAAACTGAACAAACAACCCAATCATACTTTTATGGATAACAATGAATCTTATATAGCTTGTCACCAGCTTGCGCCAGTCATTCGTTGTAATGAAATTGAAAAAATGATTAAAGAACAAAAAGTCAAAATAAAGGGCAAAATAGACGAAGAAACATTGACAATAGTGAAAGAAACCGTATTAAATTATAGTAGGCTAACATTAACACCCTTCGATATTCTATATATAATAGAAGGTCTTAGTAAAATAAAATACTAATTATCAGTATTTATTAAAACAACAGGAGCTCACTCCAGTTGAAACTGAAGGATTAATTTATATGAGACTAGCAGAAAAACTAGCTCGTGATGTTTATACAACTTTAGGAGAGGTAGAAGATAGTTATCCAGCCTTTTTGAATATCGCATCCAGCGAACAGAAGCATATGGACCAAATATTAAAGTTACTTGTAAAATATGAAATTGATGATCCAATACTAACATTTGGTGAGGGAGAATTCCCAGATTTTGCGACAAAGGAATATCCGTATTCGGATTATCCGAATTTCCCAGATTTTCAGGCTCTGTATGACGACTATATAGAATTAGAAGACGGTTCATACGAAGATCCACTTGATGTAGGTATAGCTATTGAAACATTAATTATTGCTTATCTTGAAGTTCAACTAGCAAATGAAGATGTTATTAAGACAGATATTATAAAGGTATACACTTGTCTTTTAGCAGCTTCAGAAAAACATCTTGTAGCTTTTACTAAATAAATATATTAGCGGACACTCCAAACTCCCATAACTAGGCTAAATAACTGATAATCAGTCATAGCGATCAGTTATCTGAGACTGTCTCATAAGAAAATTTCACTTATAAGGCAGTTTCATAATTAGCAAAAAAAATCAAAAGACTTTAGCCCCTTTTTAACTCGCCTATTAAGTCGTTTTAAACCGTCGATAAAGTCGAATGGGCAACTGAAAGTGTGTATTAATATTTCATTTTAGCAACTTTTTATAGTGGTACGAATATTGAAATAATATAGGGTAGTCATTTTTGTAAATCACAAATTTTTGAGGAACCAAATGAACGCAAAAAAAATTCTTGCAGTTATGAGTTTTTTGCTCATTGCGATATTCCTGATGGCATGCAATCAGGAAAGCCAGGTAATAACACCTGACGATTTATCATTACAAAAAAAGGGGCAGGTTATAGATCTAGAGGCTGAGGGATTAATTTATATGAGACTAGCAGAAAAACTAGCTCGTGATGTTTATACAACTTTAGGAGCGGAAGAAGGTAGCTATCCAGCATTTTTGAATATCGCATCCAGCGAACAGAATTATATGGACCAAATATTAGGGTTGCTTGATAAATATGAAATTCCTGATCCATTAGAAGAGAACAATGGAGATGTAATTGATGAAGTTGGAGAATTCCTGGATGAAGATTTTGAGGCACTATATATTACATATATTGGCTATGATGATCCACTTCAAGCTGGTATAGAAATTGAAGGATTAATTATTGCTTATCTTGAAGCTCAACTAGCAGATGTAGTTGAAAAGCTGGATATTAGTTATGTATACACTTGTCTTTTAGCAAGTTCAAGAAAACATCTTCAATCTTTTGATAAAGAAAATTATTATTAATATTAGCGAACACTCCAAACTCCCTTAACTAGGCTAAATAACTGATAATCAATCATAGCGATCAGTTATCTGAGACTGTCTCATAAGAAAATTTCACTTATGAGGCAGTCTCATAATTAGTAAAAAAACAAAAGACTTTAGCCCCTTTTTCAAATAAATATGAGGGCGACTTTTCAGTCGAAACCAAAAGTCCACTTCAACCTAAACCAAAATTTAATTATATTTGCACCCGTTATGTATAAGAATAAGAACTATTAACCACTTCAATTTATCCTCTTAGTGAGGCTTGCTCAATTCTGACAAGCTCTCAATAATTTTTATTCCATTTAATTCACATTTAAAAAGAAAATTTAGATAATAATGAGTCTTATTAAAGAAATTCAAAAACGAAAAACATTTGCAATAATAAGTCACCCTGATGCCGGAAAAACAACACTTACAGAA
Organism: Ignavibacteriaceae bacterium; assembly: GCA_022865965.1. GTDB lineage: Bacteria > Bacteroidota > Ignavibacteria > Ignavibacteriales > Ignavibacteriaceae > JAGXRK01. The sequence goes on along the minus strand of JALHTS010000629.1, from coordinate 998 downwards.
AAGCTGCTTTTATTTAGCGGTGCTATCCAAATTGCCGGAGCGGTTAAGTCAAACAAGATTAGAAAAACAGCAACATCGGATTTCCAGGAAATTGAAAAGCAGAGAGGCATTTCTGTTTCAACATCTGTATTAAGCTTCAAATACAATAGTGTTAACATAAACCTGCTTGATACTCCGGGTCATAAAGATTTTGCCGAAGATACATACAGAACTTTAACCGCTGTTGATAGTGTTATTTTAGTTATTGATTGTGTTAAAGGTGTTGAAGAGCAAACGGAAAAACTTATGAGTGTTTGCCGAATGCGTAACACACCTGTAATAGTTTTTATCAATAAGCTTGATCGTGAAGGTAAAAATCCGATAGAACTGCTAGATGAAATAGAAAGCAAACTAAACATTAAAGTTCGTCCGTTAAGTTATCCGTTGGGTATTGGTCTTAGCTTCAGAGGCGTTTATAACATTTATGAAAATTCATTTACTTACTTTACTCCGAATAAGCAAAAGCTTCACGATGAAGTGGAAATATTTAAAGGAATTGATGACCCCGAACTCTTCGAGCGTTTTGGTGATGATGTTTTATCGATGAAGGATGATCTCGAACTTATTCATGCTGCCTATGATAATTTTAGCGTTGAAGATTATCTGACCGGAAATACCACTCCGGTATTTTTTGGAAGCGCGCTAAACAACTTCGGAGTAAAAGAGCTTTTAGATACATTCATTAAAGTCGCTCCGTCTCCACTATCGCGGGAAACGACAAACGGAATTATCAAACCTGAATCAGAAGAATTTTCCGGGTTTATATTTAAAATTCATGCTAATCTTGATCCAAAACATCGCAACAGAATTGCATTCCTTAGAATATGTTCGGGAAAATTTGAAAGAAACAAATTTTATCATCACGTAAGACTTAACCGTGATATTAAGTTCCCAAATCCTGCTTCATTTATGGCGCAGGATAAAACCACTATTGAAGAAGCTTTCCCCGGTGATGTGAT